>JBGAGP010000077.1:0-23497 GCA_044226685.1 Dongiaceae bacterium | reverse complement strand
CTTGGTTTACTAGCCTTTGAAAACATATCGGCCCGCCTTCAAGAACCCCATCGGGTCGAGGGGTTTGCCGGCGTATCGTACCTCGAAATGGACATGCGGTCCAGAACTGCGGCCGGAGCTGCCGAGCTTGCCGACAACTTGGCGATAATCCACTACGTCCCCCACCTTTACATCGATAGAGAAGATGTGCATGTAACGGGTCTTGATGCCGAGACCGTGGTTCCACTTCCGACCTGCCGTAGCCGCCCTTCCAGCCGGCGAAAACCACCGTGCCGGGGGCCGTGGCCAGCACTTCCGAGCGCAGCTTGCCGATTCATGTCGATCCCCCATGCACGTACCCAGCTCGCCGTTGAAGGGTCCATCCGGGGCGCCAGCGGCGCTGGAAATGTAGTAGCTGCCGATCGGCGCGCCGGGCAAGGTGGAGCGCAGGATGAGCTGCAACCGCTCCCAGCGCTCCACCTCGCCGCCCAGCGAAGCGACGCTCGCCATCAGCTTCTGGCCACCGGCGTCGCTGTGTCGGCCGGGGCCGGGATGTAGGGGCCGCCCTGGCCCGGCATCTGCGCCCCGGCGTCGGCCAACAGCTTCTCGACGTCGAGCCCGGTCATCTCGACCGTCTTTTCCATCAGGTCGACGTTGTCGCGCGCGCGCTCGGCCAGATCGGAAACGAAATTGGCCTGGGTCTCCTGCAGCGAAACCAGTTGCGTCTTGAGATCGCCGATGGTGCCGGAGAGATTGGCGCGATCGCTCTGCAGCCGGTTGCGCTGTTCGACCGCCGCGGTCAGCGCCGCGGTCAGCTGGCGGGCCTGCAGGGTGATGTCGTCGGCATGGCGGTTGGTCTGGTCGAGCTCGTTCTGCAGCGAGGCGACCTTGGCATTCAGCGCGTTGATGCGGCCTTCCGGGAACTGGCGCCGCGCGGTGGCGTCGGCCAGTTCGTGCTGCAGCGCATCGCCGCGATTGCCGAGCAGGCGCGGACGCTTGCTGATCTCTTCGGCCAGCTGCGCGACTTGGCCTGGCGCGCATCGAGCGCCGCGTCGCGCTCGAACTCCACCTGCTGCAATTCGCGCTTCACGTCGGACAGTTCAGCAACCAGCGACTTGTTGCGCTCCGACACGGTGCGCAGGTCGGTCTCGAACGCCGTCAGGCGGTCGCGCAAGGCGTCCTTCAACACCACGTCGCCGCGGATCGGCGATGCTCGCCAGCATCTCGGTCTGGACGACACCGGCGCCGACGCGGTGGAGCCCGGCTCCTTGCGGCCGCCAGCGCCGCCACTTCGGCATCGGCGGCGGCGATGGTGTCGCCGGCCCGGGCGACATAGTCGCCGAACGCAGTCAGCAATTCGTTGTAGGCGGATTCGGCCTGGCGCACCGCGATGTCGCGGGAATACTGGTTGAGCTGTTCGACGGCCAGATTGATCGAGGCGCCGAGCGCGCCGAACACGACGCCACCGAGCACGGTGGCGGCGATCAACTGCGAACGTGGACAGGCAGATGGAACTGATGCGACCGCTGGTGCGGACGATGATTTGCGTGGAGCGAACCACCGCCGGACGAACTCAGCAATCTTCATCTTCAGGTCATTCATCGCTGCCAAACCCCCAAACAGGATGAAGCATTGAACAAAAAACTCCGCCGCAGCCCTGGGGTCCCTCAACCCACGGGCAGCGGAGCTGCGAACATTAAAAATCAGGTGCGACCAACCACCCCTGTCGCGACGGAGTTAAGGATTTGTTAACCAATCCCCGTGCGCTTCGTTAGGCTGGCACCTTATGCAGCCGGTTTCCGCTCCGCAAGTCCAAAGAATCGTCGTCAAATTCTTGTAGCATTCCATCGAGTTACGCATATCCGAGGGACTCGGAAGCTGGCTACTTCGATCAGCGTGTTTTGCGAAAATTCCGATCGACGTAGGCGAGCACGGCGGCGACGCTCTGCTCGACGGAAAGGGAATCGGTCTCGATGGTGAGCTCGGCAGCTTCGGGCGCTTCGTACGGCGCGGTGACGCCGGTGAACTCGGCGATCTCGCCGCTGCGCGCGCGCCGGTAGAGGCCCTTCGGGTCGCGCTTCTCGCAGGTCTCCAGGCTCGCCTTGATGTGGATCTCGTGGAAACCGTCGCCCGCCGCCGCGCGGGCGCGCTGGCGGTCGGAGCGATAGGGCGAGATGAAGGCGGTCACCACGATCTGGCCGGAATCGGCGAACAAGGCCGCCACCTCGCCGACGCGGCGGATGTTCTCGGCGCGGTCCTCCGGCGAGAAGCCGAGATTGGCGTTGAGGCCGTGGCGCACGTTGTCGCCGTCCAGCACGTAGACCTGGTAGCCGCGGCGGAACAGCTCCTGCTCCACCGCCATGGCGATGGTGGATTTACCGGCGCCGGACAAGCCGGTGAACCACAGCACGCCGCCCTTGTGGCCGTGGCGCTGCGCGCGCTGGTCCGCGGTGATGCGATGGTCGACGGTGGTGATGTTGGTCGACTTCACCGTGACCAGCTGGCGCTGATCCGGATAGTCGCGCATGCTGATGGCGCCACCAGCCAGGATGTTGGCGCCATCGGTCAGGACGAAGCGCCCGGTCTTCGGGTTCTGCGTCGCCTCGTCCAGCGCCAGCATGGCGTAGGAGCGCAGCACCACGTCGGCGATCTCGTTGCGCTCGACCTTGTCCGCCGGGCGCTGGGTCAGCGCGTCGGGATCGTGCACCGCCTCGATCTGCTCAACAATGACCTGCACCTCGCGGGTCTGCAGCCGCAGGCGATAGGCGGCGCCGGCCACCAGCGGCGTGCGGCCAAGCCAGAAGATGCGGCCGCGGAACACGTTCGTTTCGATCGGCGGCGCATCCTCATGGCTGGCGAACTCGCCGCGCTCCAGGAACAGCTGCTCGTCGATGGTGATGCCCACGGATTCGCCGGGACCGACCTCTTCCGGCGTTGCCGCGTGCCAGGCCTCGATGCTCTTCACCCGCGCCGTCTTGTTGGAGGGCGAGAACAGCAGCCGGTCGCCGACCCGCAGGCGGCCGCTGACGATGCGCCCCGTGGAAGCTGTCCAGCGCGGAAACCAGCGTGGCGCCGCGATACCAGGGCATCCGCTCGGAGCGGTGCATGACATTGTCGCCGTCACGCGCGATCGCCGGAATGACGAAGCTGGGCGAGATGCCGATCTCGCCGAGGTAGCGGACGTATTCGGCCTTGATTGCGTCGAAGCGGCTCTCCGCGCAATCCACCAGGTCCATCTTGTTTACGACGACGATGATCTGGCGGATGCCGAGCAGGTTCAGCAGGAAGGCATGGGTGCGCGATTGCTGCTGGATGCCCTGGCCGGCGTCGATCAGCATGATCGCGGCGTCGGCCGCTGCGGCACCGGTGATCATGTTCTTGATGAACTCGCGATGCCCGGGCGCGTCGATGATGGTGTAGCCGCGTTTCGGCGTCTTGAACCAGATCTGCGCGGTGTCGATGGTAATGCCCTGGTCGCGCTCCGACTGGAACGCGTCCATCAGGAAGGCCCATTCGAACGGCATGCCGCGCCGTTCGCACATCGCCTGGATCTGCTCCAGCTTGCCGTCGGGCAGCGACCCGGTGTCGTGGAAAAGCCGGCCGACCAGGGTCGACTTGCCGTGGTCGACATGGCCGACGATGACGATGCGCATCAGATCGGTTTCGGTGCTCATCGCGGGCTCACATATAGCCCGTGGCGCGCAGGCGCTCGAAGGCGTCCTCGGTCTCACGGTCCATAGCGCGGCCGGCGCGCTCCGGCGCGCGGGTCGTCTCCAGCTCGACGAGTATCTCCTCGATGGTGTTGGCGTTGCTGTCGATCGGGAAGGTGATGTCCTGGTCGCCCAGCGAGCGATAGCGCTTGCCGTTCCTGGCGAAATAGAGCTCGACCACCGGGATGCCTTCGCGGGCGATGTAGCGCCAGATGTCGATCTCGGTCCAGTGCAGCAGCGGATGCACGCGCAGATGGGTGCCCTTCGGCAGGTCGGTGTTGAAGTAGTCCCAGAATTCCGGCGGCTGGTCGCGGAAATCCCATTGTCCGCTCTCGCCGCGCGGACTGAACACGCGCTCCTTGGCGCGCACCGCCTCTTCGTCGCGGCGGATGCCGGCGATGATGCCGTTGAAGCCGTATCTGGCGATCGCGTTCTTGAGGCCCAGCGTCTTGCGCGCGGCCGAGCGCGCGGCCGGCGGCAGGCTGGGGTCGGTCTCTTCCACCGGCGGGCATTTGTCGGCGATCAGGTTCAGGTTCCACTCCCGCACATAGCGGTCGCGGAAGGCATACATCTCCGGGAACTTCTTCTCAGTGTCGATGTGCATGACCGGGAACGGCACGTGGCCGAAGAAGGCCTTCTTCGCCAGCCAGACCATGACATTGCTGTCCTTGCCCAGGGACCAGAGCATGGCCAGCTTGTCGATGCGGTTGAAGGCCTCGCGCAGGATGTAGACGCTCTGCGCTTCCAGCCGGTCGAGATGATCCATCGGAAATGACAGTTCTTCTGCCCTAATGTCGCGCGCCTTAGATATAGCCCGACCTCATCGAAAGCAACCTTGCCGAACGCCGCAGCAGTGCTGTTAACTATTTCACACAAAGGTGATTTCGACGCCAGCCGCGGAAACGCTACCGTCTACCCGCTGCGTGAGACCGAAACCTAGAGCTCAGGAGACTTTCCATGACGTCCATTCGCAAGATCACCGGCGCCACGCTCGCCGCCACGGCCGCAGCCATGTTGATGGGCGGCGCCATCAGCCTGACCAGCGCGCCGGCCAGC
The DNA here is from genome assembly GCA_044226685.1 of Dongiaceae bacterium. Classification (GTDB taxonomy): domain Bacteria; phylum Pseudomonadota; class Alphaproteobacteria; order Dongiales; family Dongiaceae; genus Dongia_A. Next base: position 18,752 of record JBGAGP010000077.1, on the reverse strand, counting down.
GCCGACAGCGTTCATTGCGGCGGCATCAACGCCTGCAAGGGTCAGAGCGCCTGCAAGAGCGCCAGCAATTCGTGCAAGGGCCAGAACGCCTGCAAGGGTCAGGGCTGGGTCGAGCAGTCGAGCGCCGAGGCCTGCACCGCGGCCGGCGGCACCGTGATCGAGGGCTAACTCGATAACCGGTTGAGTTCGGGGCGCCGGCCGGGATCGGTCGGCGCCCTTTTCATTCCGGCCCCAACCCGGACAGGCCATGTCGAACCGCGACGTCACCCAGCTTGGCTTCGGCCTCGGGCTGCGGCCGCAGCACTATCCGGCGATCCTCGGCGAGGACGCCGTCGCGGCGGCGCGCGTCGACTGGTTCGAGATCATTTCCGAGAACTACATGCTGGCCGGCGGCCGGCCGCTCGCCAACCTGATGGCGATCCGCGCGCGCTATCCCGTGATCATGCATGGCGTGTCGCTGTCCATCGGGTCGACCGATCCCCTCAACGCCGGCTACCTGGATGAGCTGAAGGCGCTGGCGGAAAGGGTCGAGCCGGCGATCGTCTCCGACCATCTTTGCTGGACCGGCGTTGCCGGGCTCAACATGCACGATCTGCTGCCCCTGCCGCTGACCGAGGAGGCGCTGGCCCATGTCTGCGGCCGCATCGACCAGGTGCAGGAGCATCTGGGCCGCACCATCGCCATCGAGAACGCGTCGACCTACGTGACCTTCGCCGGCTCGTCGATTCCCGAATGGGAGTTCATGGCCGAGCTCGCCCGCCGCACCGGCTGCAAGCTGCTGCTCGACGTCAACAATGTCTATGTGAGCGCCTTCAACCACGACTTCGCGGCCGAGACCTATATCGACGCCATCGCGCCGGATTCGGTCGCCTATATCCATCTGGCAGGGCACGAGAACAACCGCACCTACATCATCGACACCCACGATCACCCGGTGGTCGATGGCGTGTGGCGACTCTATGCCCATGCCATCCGGCGCTTCGGCCCGGTCTCCACCATGATCGAGCGCGACGACAACATTCCACCCTTCGCCGAGCTGGTCGGCGAACTGGACCAGGCGCGGGCGATCGCCGCGGATGCGCGCCGCCAGGCGCAGCAGGTGGCATGATGCAGCTCAGCGAGATCGAGCGCCTGTTCCAGGACGGATTGCTGGGACGCACGCGGGCGATCCTGCCCCTGGTGCGCGGCAATGCGCGCGAGGATGCCGCCGCCATGTTCGGCGTCTACGAGCACGCTTATTGGGCCCGGCTGGTGGAAGTGCTGGGAGTTGATTTTCCCGGCCTGAAGGCGCTGCTGGGCGAGGCCGCCTTCGCCAAGCTGGCGCGCGCCTATGTCGCCCGCCACCCCTCGGTCACGCCGTCGATCCGCTGGGCCGGGCGCCTGTTGCCGCACTTCGTGGCGAGCGAACCGCCCTATGCCGAAGACCCCTGGATCGCCGACATGGCGCGCTTCGACTGGGCGCTGGCACATGCCTTCGACGCCGCCGACGCGCCGGCCATCGGCGTTGCCGAGCTGGCGGCCATACCGGCGGAGTTCTGGGGCGGGCTGCGGCTCGCCCTGCATCCGACGCTCGACCTGTTCGCGGTGGCGACGCCGGTGGACATCGCGCGGCCGCTTCTGCTCGCCGATCCGGCGGCAGGCATCGACCGTTCCGCCCGGCGTGCAGGCGGCCTGATGGCCTGGCGCATCGGCTACGATCTCAAGTTCCGCGCCCTGGAGCCGCTCGAATACCAAGCCCTCGGCGCCATTCGCGGCGGCGCCAGCTTCGGTGACATCTGCGAATTGCTTGCTGCCCATCTGGACGCGGAAGCGGCGGTGATGAGCGCCGCCAGCTTCCTGCGCGGCTGGCTGGAATGGGGCATCGTCGAGGACATCAGCCATGACTCACCCGGTTCGGCCTGAGCAGCGCGTCCTGCGATGGATCGTGGCGCTGGCGGCCGGCGCCTGCGCCAGCCTGGTCGGGCGTGCCGCCCTGGCCGACGATCCGATCTGCGACTACACGATCCGCGTCCTCGACCGCGCCGCCAGCAGGATCGACGTCACCGCCGACTGCGACCCGGTCCTGAAGGTGGCGAAGTTCACCGCGCTCAGCGACCGCAGCCACTGGACCACCGACCCGTCCGAATACGGCAGCGGCAAGGGCCATTTCACCTTCGAGCTCGGCGCCTTCGCGGCGGGCGAGAACGACATGGGATCGGCCATGCCCTATGGCGGCGGTGTGCTGGTGTCGCCCGGCTTCCTGCTGCCGCTGCCGGACACCCAGGCGGCCGCGACCCTGCGCTTCCGCATCGCGTTCGCCGATGGCGGCGAGCTGCACACGGCCTTGAAGCCGGATGCCGAGGGTCGCTATTCCGTGCCGCTGCTGCGCATCGACGAGGTCGGCCCGCTGCTCCTGGGCGACGTTCCGGTGGCGACCGTGCCCGGCGATCCGGAGCTGAAACTGGCGCTGCCGGGCGACGCATTGCAATTGCCGCCCGCCACCCTCTCCGCCTGGGTCTCCGCCGTCGCCGAAGGCAACCGGCGCTTCTGGGCGCAATCCCCGGCCCAGCGCGGCCTGGTGCTGCTGGTACCGAGCGAAAAGGGCGGCGTGCCCTTCGGCCGGGTCATGTCGCTGGGCGGCTCGGTGGTGACGGTCCTGGTCGGCAAGGAAGCGACCAGCAGCGAACTCTACAACGACTGGGTCCTGGTGCACGAGTTCCTGCATCTCGGCTCGCCCCTCATGCGCGATACCGGCCCCTGGCTCAACGAAGGCATCGCGACTTTCTATGAACCGGTGCTGCGCGCCCGGGCGGGCTGGAAGAGCGAGGACGAGATCTGGCGCGAATGGATTTCCCAGATGCCGCGCGGCATGAATGCGATGACCGAGAGCGGCCTGGAGAATGCCGGGCGCGGCGGTATCTACTGGGGCGGCGCCATCTTCGTGCTGATGGCGGAGATCCACGCGCTGCAGGCCAGCGGCGGCAAGATCGGCTTCAGCGATTGCCTGCGCGCGGTCCTGGCCGACGGCGCCGATGCCACCGTCAAATGGCAGACCCGCAAGCTGCTCGGGCGCTGCGACGCGATGCTGGGCACCCCCACGCTGGTCCCGCTGGCCGACCGCTTCGTGGCGCGCGGGTCGGCGATGACCCTGAGTCAAATCTGGGACCTTCTCGGCGTCGCGCTGACAGAGGATGGTCGGATCAGCTATGATGACAAGGCTGAACTCGCCTGGTTGCGGCCGCTGATCATCTGGGGCGGCGGCGCGAAACCAGCACCGATTTCGGCCGAAGGTTTCCACCAGAGCGGCTGATGATGCTGGAGGATTCGCGGCTACCCTCGTCTTCGCACCTGCCGATCGCGGCGGGCATCGGGCTGCGCGCGGCGCACCACGCCCAGCTGGCCGGAGAGCGGCCGCATGTCGCCTGGATCGAGGTCCATACCGAGAATTTCCTCGGCGGTGGTGCGGCGCCGGAGCTGCTCGAGGCGCTCCGTTCCGACTACGCCATCAGCCTGCACGGCGTCGGCCTGTCGCTCGGCTCCGTCGAGGGGCTGGACCGCGATCACCTCGACCGCATTGCCGGACTGGTGCGCCGGATCGAGCCGGCGGCGGTCTCCGACCACGTCTCCTGGAGCGTCACCGGCGGCGTCTATTTCAACGACCTGCTGCCGATCCCCTACGACGAGGAGGCGTTGGGGGTGATGGCGGCCAATGTGCAGCAGTTCCAGGACGCGCTCGGCCGGACGGTGATGGTGGAGAACCCCTCGACCTACCTGCGCTACCGGCAATCCGACCGCGCCGAGCCGCAATTCCTGGCCGAGCTCTGCGCCCGCACCGGCTGCGGCCTGCTGCTCGACGTCAACAATGTCTTCGTCTCGGCGCAGAATCACGGCTTCGACGCCATCGGCTACCTTGACGCCGTGTCGGCGCTGCCGATCGGGGAGATCCATCTGTCCGGTCACCATCTGCGCAGCGTCGGCAACCGCGCCATCCGCATCGACGACCACGGCTCGCCGGTCTCCGAGGAGGTCTGGGCCCTCTATGACCGCGCGCTCGGCATGCTCGGGCCACTGCCCACCCTGATCGAATGGGACAGCCAGATTCCTGACCTCGACGTCCTGCTCGCGGAATCGGCAAAGGCGGGCGCACGCCTGGCGATGGCGCCACGCCGGGCCAGGCAGAGCGTGCCGGCATGAACCTCGCGCAGCTGCAAGGCGCCTATCGATCCTTCCTGCTCGACGGAAGCGCCGCCGCCATCGCCCCGGCGATCGTCGAGGATGCCTTCGACGCCGAGGAACGGCTGCGCATCTACCGCAACAATTTCCTGATCGGCCTGGGCGAGGCCCTCAAGGCGAATTTTCCGGTGACGCTGCAGCTGCTGGGCGAAGATTTCTTCGCGCAAGCCGCGCGGACCTTCATCCTGCGCGCGCCGCCGGCAAAGCCCTGCCTGTTCGAATACGGTGCCGGTTTCGCCGACTATCTGGCGGGCCTGGCGGAGCTGGCGGCCCTGCCCTATGTGCCGGAGGTGGCGCGCTTCGAGTTCGCCCGCATCGAGGCCTATCACGCCCCGGTCGAGGCGCTGCTCAGCGACGTCGAGATGGCGCGCATCCCGCCGCAGGCCCTTGCCGACCTGCCGATCCGGCTGGCGCGGCATGTGCGCCTTGTATCGGTCAGATATCCGGTCGTGGAACTGTGGCAGGCGCACCAGGCGCCGCAGCCCGACCTCGGCGGCATCGACATGGCGCCACAGCCGCATGCGCTCCTGGTCTGCCGTCCGCAGCGGACGCTCGCCGTGCAGGTGTTGGATTCCGACGCCGTGCTCTTCCTCAACGCGGCGCGGGAGCGCATCACGCTGGCCCTGGCGGCCGAAGCCTGCGGGCCGGACATGGATGCGGACCGCCTGGGCCAGGTCATCGGCATGGCGCTGCAGCACCGCCTGCTGGTGAACCCGCGCTAGAACCCCAGCGTCAGGTTGATGCCGGCATAGTCCGAGGCCTTGTCCTGGCCCTCGAACTCCTTGGTGCGGTGGATCGCCATCACGTCCAGCTTCAGATCGTCGCCCCAGAACAGCGAGACGCCGCCGGTGAGATCGGCCACCAGCGGCTCGCTGTCGACGTCGCGGCTGTCGCGGAACGTGTTGCCGTCGAGGAAGATGTTGCGCGCCACCGCGCGACCCTGGGCCCCGGCGAAGAAATAGAAGCCGAAATCGCCGACCATGTCGTCGCTGTTGAAATAGCTGGTGCCGGACAGGCTGGGGCGCATGCGCGCGGGACCGTAATCCGCCTGCAGGTTGCGGCCGATGCGCAGCAGGCCGCCCAGCTCGCCATAGGTCATCACGTTGCCGAGTGTGGCGCCGGCCTCGGGGATGAAATCGGCGCCGAAGCCGTCGCCCAGCGGCGCCAGGAAGCGCCACTTGCGCTCGTAGCTCAGCATCAAGGCCGGCTCGTCATGCAGCTGATGGTCCCAGCCCTGCGCCTCGGCGATGCCGATATACTGGTGCCAGTCGTTCTGCACCGTCTCGCCGAAGGCGGTCGGGCCGACGACGCCGACGATCAGCTCGAAATGGTCGAGCTGGCGCCGGTCGGTATCCTGGATCAGACCCAGCCCGCCATAGAAGAAACCGGCATAGGGCCGGTCGTCCGGATCGGGGTCGCTGCGGCCGGTGTCCGCGGGCGTGAAGATTTGCTGGCCGAGCAGGATCTCGTAACGCCGCGAGCGCCAGCCGGCGGCCTCGGGGAACAGCCCCCAATCGGCCAGCACATCGAACGGCGCGTTGGCGCCGCTGTCCTCGGCCAGGTCGCCGGTCAGCAGCGAAAAGCCCAGCCCCTGCGAATAGTATTTGTCGCTGTCCGACCAGATCGAATCGTTTTCTTCCAGCGTGGTGAAACGCCAGGTGTCGTCGGCGCGCGCCGCCGGTCCAACGGTGATCATGGCGGCGATCACGGCCACGACGAGGGCGACAATCAGGGCGGCGGCGGCGGCGGTGCAAGATCGCGGCGATACGGGCAGTTCAAATCGCATCATTTGTCCGACAGTGATGTCTCATGCTCTGGAGCGCCCCCGCGCCAAGAAACACGCGCAATGAACCTGTGCCACATGAACTGGCTGCCCAGGCCCAATGCCGGGCGCGGCGCTTGGTTCCACCATCGTTTTGGCCGCCGAAGGTGGCGGGAATGCGGCGCGCCGGCGGCGATGGTGCAACCAGGTTGCATCGGCTTGCCGCATAACGTAAACTGCGTTACGGGCTTTGCGGTCAGGGGATGGGCGAGAGATCATGTCGGAGGTTTCGGAAGTTGCGCGGCGCCTGAAGGAACTGCGGGAACAAGCGGGTTTGACCATGCGCGCAGTTTCGGATTCGCTGGGCTGGAGCCTGACCCGCTATCAGCACTACGAAGATCGCTATAAGCGTAAATACCTGCCGTTCGAGCTGGCCCGCGCCCTGGAAGAGATGTTCGCGCGCCAGGGCGTCGCCACCGGCGCGGTGCTGCAGCTGGCCGGCATCGAGGGCAGCCAGAGTGTGGCGCCCCGCGCCGCTCCCCGCCCCCCCCCCCCGGTCAGCCTGAACGCCGCCACGGCGCAGCGTGACTTGCCGGTCAACAGCGCTTTCCGCGAGGGCTGGGACGGCTTCTGGTTTGTCGACGAGGAGGCCAAGGAGTTCGTCGAGCGGCCGGCCAATCTGCGGGGCGTCGCCAACGCCTTCGCGCTCTACGCCGATGGCGACGGCATGCAGCCGCGCTATTTCGCCGGCGAGTTGCTCTACGTGAATCCCAACCGCCCGATCACGCCCAACTGCTTCGTCGCCGTCGAGTTCAGTGACGGCCGCGGCATGGTGCGCCAGTTCCTGCGCCGCATCCATGACGGCATCTTCGTGCGCCGCCTGCACCCCGACCAGGAAACGCGCCTGGCGGCGGCGGAGGTGAAGCGCCTCTACCGCATCACCGGGTCGACGGAGAGCGCCTGAGAGGAAGAGCGGCCACCGGCAGCGGCCATCACGCGGGCCGCAGGAGCCGGTCGACCGCCGAAAGGAAATCGACCGTCTCGAACGGCTTGGTGAAGAAGGCGTCGGCGCAATCGCGCGCGGTCTTCAGCGCCGCATCCGCGGCCGGCCCTGCGCCGCCGCCGGAAATGGCAATCACCGGCGGATGATCCGGCATCGCCTTGAGCTGGAGGATCACGCCGCTACCGTCCAGCCCCGGCATCAGCAGGTCCGTCACCACCAGATCGAAGCGCCGCGCCCGGACATGATCGACGCCCGCTTCGCCGGTTTCCGCAACGGTGACGTTGTGTCCGGCACGTTTCAGCATGGACTTGATCGCGTGGCGGACGCCCGCCATGTCCTCGATCAGCAGAATTTCCGCCACGTCTTGCACTCCCGAAATGCATGGCGCACGACCGCCATGCGGCGACATCACGGTCCCGCCGGCTTCCGCCGTCCAGCCTAGGTCGATCAGGCTAGCGCGTGGGTTTTGCCTGTGGCGCAAGGCGGAAATGCATGTCGTAGCGCCAGCATCGCAACGATAGGAGCAAGTTATTTAGTGATGCTTAATGTTGCCGTGTGAGCCTCGTGGTCCATCCACCCAGCGTTGCATCCCCGGACGCGTCGACAGCGCGGCGACGGCGCGACGTTCGCGGGACGAAGCGAGACACGCATGAACATGGACGTCACCCGGCCACCGGCGACACGGAACTCCGATGAGCTGCGCGTCGCGGCGCTGCAGAGCTATGCCATCCTCGACACCGCGCCGGAACCCGCTTTCGATCGCATCGCCCGCATGGCAGCCGCCATTTTCGGCGTGCCGACGGCCATGCTCTCGCTGGTCGACACCGATCGCCAGTGGTTCAAGGCCAGTTGCGGCGTGAGCGACCGGCAGACGGCCCGCGACATTTCCTTCTGCCATCATGCCATCCAGAACACGACGCCGCTGGTGGTCGTCGATGCGACCGAAGACCCGCGATTTGCCTCCAGCCCGCTGGTGACCGGGCCCATGGGCGTGCGCTTCTATGCCGGCATGCCGCTGATCAACGGCGAGGGCTTCGCGCTCGGCTCGCTCTGCGTCGTCGACACCAAGCCGCGCATGCCGACCCAGGAACAGATCGACCTGCTGCGCGAGCTGGCCGCCCAGGCCCTGCATGAAATGGAAGTGCGGACGGCACTGGGCGGGCTGTATTCCGCCGTCGACCGCTCGAGCCAGGTGGAGCGCGCCTTGCGCGACCATACCCTCCATCTGGAGGCACTGCTCGAAGCGACCTCGACCGCCGTGGTCACGGCGAACGCCAAGAACGAGATCACCTCGTGGAGCGCCGCCGCCTCCGCCATGTTCGGCTACCTGGCCGAGGAGGCGCTCGGCCAGCCGATCGACATGGTCCTGCCGCACCAGAAGTCGCGCCCCGGCCTGGGCAGCGGCGAGGGCAAGTTCGCCGACCTGAGCGAACCGATCGACCTCTACGTGCGCCGCGCCCTGCACAAGAGCGGGCGGGAGTTCTGGGTCGAGCAGGCGCTGGCCGTCTGGACCGACGAGACCGGCGCCCTGGTTGTCGGCGCCATCCTGCGCGACGTCACCGAGCGCAAGCGGGCGGAACAGCAGCTGCTGCGCAGCGAGGCGCATCTCGCCGCGGCCCAGCGCTTCGCCGGGCTCGGCGGCTGGGAATGGGATCTGTCGACCGGCATGATCAAGCTGTCGGCCCAGATGTGCGAGGCGCACCAGCTGCCGCTTGGCAGCGAGTGGCCGGCGGAGGATTTCCGCAACCTCGTATACCCGGACGACCGCCGCCTCTGGCAGAACACGATGGACAACATCATCGCCGGCGAACCGGTGCCGGAGATGACCCTGCGGGCCGGCACCGACGACGGATCGATCCGTTACATCCGGACGGTGGCGCGGCTGATCCGCGACGAAAGCGGGGCGCCGGCGCGGGTGGTCGGCATCGCCCAGGACGTGACCGAGCAGGTCGAGCACGACTCCACGGAGCGCCAGCGCGAGAAGCTGTCGGCGCTGGGCCACCTCGCCGGCGGCGTGGCGCACGAATTGAACAACCTGCTGCTGCCGATCATCTCGCTCGCCGAGCAGATCGGCGAGGATGTCGCGGCGCTGCCGGAGCAGCAGCTCGACCTCGCGGACACGCACGAGAGCCTGAAGGTCATGATGGATTGCGGCCGCCAGGCACGCGACATCGTGCAGAAGATCCTGCTGTTCGCGCGCAAGGAATCGCCGACGATCGCACTCGTCGACATGCCGTCGACCCTGCGCGATTCGCTCGGCTTCATCCGCAAGCTCCTGCCCCACACCATCACCCTGGACGAGTCGATCGACCAGGAGGTCACCGGCTATGCCCGGCTCAACCGCGGCGAGCTCATCGAGGTGCTGGCCAATCTCGGCGTCAACGCCGTGCATGCCATGGACGATCGCGGCACGCTCCGCGTCGCCCTGGCGAAGGCCGAGCTCGACAGCCGGACGGCGATCCTGAACGGGCTGGAGCCGGGCAACTATTTCCAGATCGCCGTGACGGATACCGGCTGCGGCATGGATGAAGCGACGTTGGAACACATCTTCGAGCCGTTCTTCACCACCAAGCAGGTCGGCAAGGGAACCGGGCTCGGCCTTTCGGTCGCGCACGGCATCCTGCGCGCCTGGCGCGGCGCCATCACGGCGACAAGCAAGGTCGGCGAAGGCACGACCTTCACGCTCCTGATCCCGGCGGTGGATGCGGCGGCGAGCTAGGCGCCGATCTCCACCACCACGCGGCCGCGCACCTGGCCTTCGAGGATCTGCTTGGAGAGGCGCGCGAGGTCTTCCAGCTTCGCCGGCTCGATCATCGCATCCAGCTTTTCGCCCGGCAGGTCGACCGACAGGCGCCGCCACGCCTCCCTGCGCTGCTCCGCCGGGCACATGACGCTGTCGACGCCCAGCAGGTTCACGCCACGGATGATGAAGGGGATGACCGTCGTCTCCAGCTTGGTGCCGCCGGCAAGGCCACAGGCGGCGACGCTGGCGCGGTATTTCATCTGCGGCAGGATCGCGGCGAGCGTCGCACCGCCGACGGAATCGATGCAGCCGGCCCAGCGCTCGCTTTCCAACGGCTTGCCCGACGGTTTCTCGATGCTGGCGCGGTCGATAATCTCGGCGGCGCCAAGATCCTTCAGATAGGCATGCGTCTCCGCCCGGCCGGTCGAGCACACCACGCGATGGCCGAGCTTGGCGAGAATTGCGGTGGCGACGCTTCCCACGCCACCCGCTGCCCCGGTGACCAGGACATCGCCGGCGCCCGGCTTCAGCCCGTGCCCCTCCAGCGCCATGACGCAGAGCATCGCGGTGAATCCGGCCGTGCCGATCGCCATGGCGCGTCGCGCGGTCAAGTCCGCCGGCAGCTTCACCAGCCAGTCGCCCTTGACCCGCGCCTTCTCGGCATAGCCGCCCCAGTGCATTTCGCCCACGCGCCAACCGGTCAGGATGACATTCTCACCGGGCTTGAAGCCCGGATGCTGCGAGGCCTCGACCACCCCGGCGAAATCGACGCCGGGAATGTGCGGATAGGTCCGCACCAGCCGGCCGAGCCCGTTCAGGATCAGGCCATCCTTGTAGTTCAAGGTCGAATACTGAACCCGGACGATGACATCGCCCTCCGGCAGTCGCTCCTCGTCGAGCTGGGTGATCTCGGAGGTGACTTTGCCGTCCTTTTCGGTGAGCAGAATGGCTTTGAACATGGGAACTCCGGTTCTGGCTGCGTGCGAGGCTCGCAAACCGGAGGGGCCCAGGTCAAGTGCCGGAGATCGCGCTACTGCTTCGGCGCCCAGTAGCGGATGAGTTGCTTGGCGCTGTAGCGCTCGCGGTGGGTCATCTCGGCGAAGACCTGCCGCGCCACGCGGCGGGTATCGGCCAGGGTCGCCGCGTCGAGCTTGTTCTCCTGCGCCAGATAGAGCCACTTGAAGGCGCTGGGCAGGTCGCGCTGCACGCCGATGCCGTTGGCGTAGAGCATGCCGATCTCGCGCTGCGCCTCGGCGTGATTGCGGTTGGCGGCGGCCTCGATCCAGCGGATGCCGTCCGCACTGTTGTAGTTGATCAATGCCACGCCGATCTTGTATTGCGTCGACGGATCGCCCGCCTCGGCCAGCGCGTTCATGCTGGCGAGGCCGTTCTCGACATCGCCGTCCTGCAGTGCCTGGCTGGCGTCATCGAACGCATCGGCATATGCCGCGGCCGTCGGCAGCAGCATTGTACAGAACACACTCGCGAGCAGGCTCCGGCGCATCCGCGTCACCCACGGGGTTGGGATGCGGCATCATCCGGCAGGCCGGTGCTGCAGGCAACATCGGGCAATTGGCGCGAATTTGCCCTAATTGCCGGCCTCCCGCCGCGGTGCCGTGCCTTCGGCGCTACCGCAGCGGTTCCAGGATGCTGACGTAGTTCGCCACCGCGGCGCCGCCCATGTTGAAGATACCGCCGAGCCTGGCGTTCTTCAGCTGCATGTCGCCGGCCTGGCCGGCGAGTTGCATGGCGGTCAGCACATGCATGGAAACGCCGGTGGCGCCGATCGGGTGGCCCTTGGCCTTGAGGCCACCGGAGCGGTTGACCGGCAGCTTGCCGTCCTTCTCGGTCCAGCCCTCGAGCGCGGCACGGGCGCCCTCGCCCGGCCTGGCGAGACCCATCGCCTCGTATTCGATGAGCTCGGCGATGGTGAAGCAATCATGCGTCTCGACGAAGCTGAGGTCGTCGAGGGTGAGCTTCGCCTGGCCCAGCGCGCGTTGCCAGGCCAGCTGGCAGCCTTCGAACTGGACGATGTCGCGGGCGCGCATGGGCAGAAAGTCGTTCACCTGCGCGGCACTCCGGATCAGGATGGCGCGCTGGGCCGTGAGCGCCACGTCGAGATCGGCCAGCACCAACGCGGCGGCGCCGTCGGAGACCAGCGAGCAATCGGTGCGCTTCAGCGGGCCCGCCACCAGCGGATTCTTGTCCGAGACGGCGCGGCAGAACTCGTAGCCCAAATCCTTGCGCATCTGCGCGTAGGGATTGTCGACGCCGTTCTTGTGGTTCTTGGCGGCGATGCGGGCCAGCGCGTCCGACTGGTCGCCGTAGCGCTGGAAATAAAGCTCGGCAATGCGGCCGAAAACGCCGGCGAAACCGCCCGGCGTGTCGGCCTCTTCCTTCACATAGCTCGCCTTCAGCAGGTTGCGGCCGATGGCGGCCCCGTCATTGGCGGTCATGTGCTCGACGCCGATCACCAGCACGATGCGCGCCTGCCTGGCGGCGATCTGGGTCATGCCCTGGTGCACGGCGGCAGAGCCCGTGGCGCAGGCATTCTCCACGCGGGTCGCCGGCTTGAAGCGCAGCGCCGGGTCGATGCCGAAGCTGAGCGACGAGGGAAAATCCTGGGGCGAGAAGCCGGCGTTGAAATGGCCGACGAAAATCGCATCGACATCGGCGGGGGCGATTCCGGCGTGCTTCAGCGCGGCGGCACCCGCCTCGACCATCATGCTCTCGATGTCCTTGTCGGCATGCTTGCCGAAGGGCAGATGCGACCAGCCGATGATGCTTGATCCGGTCATGCGGACGCCTCCTGCTGCAGGGTCTCCTGGAACCGCACCGGCACGCCGAGCGGCGCCCCAATCAATTCATCCTCGCGCATCACGATGTTGCCGCGCACGACGGTGGCCATCGGCCAGCCGGTCACCTGCATGCCGTCGAACGGAGTCCAGCCGCTCTTGGTCTTCATCATCGCGTTGGTGATGGTGCGCTTGGCCTTCAGATCGACCAGCGTGAAATCCGCGTCATAGCCAAGGGCGATGCGGCCCTTGCCGGCTATGTTGTAGATGCGTGCGGGGCCGGCGCTGGTCAAGTCGATGAAGCGCTGCAGGGTCAGGCGGCCGGCATTCACGTGATCCAGCATGACCGGCACCAGGGTCTGCACGCCCGGCATGCCGGACGGGCTCTGCGGATAGGGCCGCGCCTTTTCCTCCAGCGTATGCGGCGCGTGGTCGGTGCCGATGACGTCGATCACCCCGCTGCGCAGGGCCGCCCACAGCCCGTCGCGATGGCGCGCGTCGCGCACCGGCGGGTTCATCTGCGCCAGGGTGCCGAGACGCTGGTAGCACTCCGGCGCCGCCAGGGTCAGGTGGTTGACCAGGACTTCGACGCTGGCGATGTCCTTGTTCTCGGCAAGGATGCCCATCTCCTCGGCGGTCGAGACGTGCAGCACGTGCACCCGCCGGCCCGCGCGCCGCGCCAGGCGCAGCAGCCGCGTGGTGGCCTTGATCGCCGTTTCCTCGTCGCGCCAGACCGGATGCATGGACGGGTCGGCGCCATTCTTCACCAGGGCCAGTCGCTCGCGCAGGCGCGGCTCGTCTTCCGCGTGGATGGCGACGCGGCGGCGGCCGTGGCGCAGGACCGCCTCCAGGTGATCGTCATCCGCCACCAGGAGCGACCCGGTGGAGGAGCCCATGAACACCTTCACCCCGGCGCAACCCGGCAGCAATTCGAGCGCGGCCAGCTCCGCCGCGTTGTCGTCGGTGGCGCCGATGAAAAAGGCATGGTCGACCCAGGCGCGGCCCTTGGCCCGCTTCAGCTTGTCGTTGAGCGCGGCCGCGGTGAGCGTGTTGGGGTTGGTGTTGGGCATCTCGAAGAAGGCGGTGACACCGCCCATCGCGGCGCCGGCAGAGCCGGTGGCGAGATCCTCCTTGTGGTCGAGGCCGGGCTCGCGGAAGTGCACTTGCGTATCGATCACGCCGGGCAGGATGGTGAGTCCGGCGCAATCCATCCGCGCCGCGGCAGCCGCGGCGGCGAGGCTGCCGATCGCCCGGATGCGGCCGCCGGCGATCCCGAGATCGGCGTTTTCGAGGCCGTTGGGCGTGGCGACCGTGCCGCCCGCCAGGATCAGATCGAAGCCGCCAGCCATCATCGCCCTGCCGCCGGCCGCCAAGCCGGAAATTGAGGATTTCCGCCCTGTTTAGAGGCTCGGGGCAGGCGGCGCAAGGTGCCCGGCGAGCCCTGCAAATTCGTGACGGCAGGCCCCCTCTTGCGCTAGGATGGTTGTTCTTTACGGAGGCATCTGTCGGTGACGGTCATTATCGGGACGAATGAGCTGCGGGCGAAGCTCGAAGAGCTGCGCAGTGAGCATCGTGACCTGGACGAAGTCATTCAGCGCATGGCCGAAACCGCCCCCTTCAACCAGCTGCAGATCCAGCGGCTGAAGAAGCGCAAGCTGGCGCTGAAGGACCAGATCATCAAGCTGGAAAGCAAGCTGTTGCCCGATATCATCGCCTGAGGGCGATGGCTGGCCGGCGGGCCCTACGGCGCCGTTTGCTGCGCCAGGATGCGGTTGTCCTGCAATTCTTCGATCGCCAGGCATTGGGTGACGACCAAGCCGTCCTCGGATAGCGGCAGGATGGCGTTTTCCAGGGCCCAGACCCCGCCATCGGGACTACGCCATGTGGTCGAACGGAAAGTCGGCGCCCGCTGCTCCGTAGCCCGGCGGTAAAGCGCCAGGACCTCGTCCGGCTTGGCGAACCTGACTTCATCCAGGTAGAGGCCCGTGAAATCGTGGCCGACGTACTCGACCATCTTGGTGCCAACCACGCGGTAGCGCACCCGAAACGGTTCGTATTCGATGTCGACCAGGGCGATATGCGGCAGCATCGGCGCGATCTCGGCGGGGTCGATATCGGCGCGGCGCGGCATGACTCGGCCGCGGCGGCGGCTCAGCCAATACTCATGCAGTTCGGTGATGGTCGGCAAATGCCGGGCTGCGTTCAAATACATTCTGGCGATATCGGCTCTGTCCGCTCGGCGGTCCAAGCCTTGCCGGCAGGTTCAGGTCTCTGAATCCTGCTTCTGCTTGCCCAGTTCCGCGTAATAGCGTCGCTTCTCATCATACATGTCGGCATCGGCTCGGCTCAACGCCTCATCGGCGTTCTGCCGCCCGGAGAACTGATGAATCCCCACCGCGCAGGACAGGCTCAGGGTCTCGCCCTGCCAGACCAGCGGCTGGGTGGTGACGACCTCGATCAGGGACGCGGCCTTGTCGCGGGCCTGGGCTTCGTCGGCCTGGGCCAGGATGACGCCGAATTCGTCGCCGCCGAGCCGTCCGACCACGTCGGAATCGCGCACATTGGCGACCAGGAGCGCCGCGAAATGGCGCAAAGCCTCGTCGCCGGCGGGGTGGCCGAAGCGGTCGTTGATCTCCTTCATCCCGTTGAGATCGAAATAGAGCACGCTGCCGGCGGTGCCGTAGCGCTCGGAATAGGAGATCAGCCGGGTCAGCTCGCGGACGAAGGCGCGCCGGTTGGCGATGGGGAGCATCGAATCCTCATCGGCCATGCGCTCCAGATGCGTGATGCGCCGGCGGGTCAGGTCCAGCTCCTGGCGCAGCCGCGAGACTTCCTCCAGCAGCGCCTGCAAAGCGGCGCGGACATTGGGGGACAGTTCGGTTTCGCTGAGGCCCAGGAACGAGGCCTGGTCGGACGGGGCAGCGACGCTGGTGGCGTTGGTGGCCGAGGTGGCGCTGGTGCCTTCCGCGGCGCGCGCGCGGCTCACCGACTTGGCGGTGGCGACCCGTGCGGTCGATCCGGGCGGCACGTTGTTGCGGATTCTCATCAGCGCAGTTTCCTGGAAGCTCTTCCGGCCCGAGTCCCGTCGCCTGCCGGCCACCCTGTGAGATAAGGCGAATATGGGCATGGATGCTAGGCCGGGCTGGTTAATACCGCCTTAAACCAGGTCCGCCGACGGTCACATGTTCGCGCAATGTTCATTGCGCTTGGGTCGCGGCCACATATAATGCCGCCTCTTTCGGGACGGGGGTCCGACGCATGTCCAAGCGCAAACGCGCACCTTTGATCGGGGTCGTCATGGGGAGCCAGTCCGACTGGGCCACCATGCGACATGCCGTTGAAATCCTGGAGCATTTCGGAATCCCGCACGAGGTCCGCATCGTTTCGGCGCATCGCACGCCGAAACGCCTGGTGGCCTATGCGGAAGGCGCGCGGGAACGCGGCCTGAAGGTCATCATCGCCGGCGCCGGCGGGGCGGCGCATCTGCCCGGCATGGCGGCCTCCATGACCTCCCTGCCCGTTCTTGGCGTGCCGGTCGAATCGCAGGCGCTGAAGGGCCAGGACAGCCTGCTCTCCATCGTGCAGATGCCGGCCGGCATCCCGGTCGGCACGCTGGCCATCGGCAAGGCCGGCGCCACCAATGCCGGGCTGCTCGCCGCGGCGATCCTGGCGCTGGCCGATCCGGAGTTGAGCCGCAAGCTGGACGATTACCGGCGCAAGCAGACCGAGGCCGTGGCCGAGGCGCCGACCCGGGAATAGAGAGACGATGCAACGGGAACGGGACGCGGCATGAGCGCGGATCAAGGTCAGGTCATTCCACCGGGCGGCACCATCGGCATCCTGGGCGGCGGGCAGCTTGGCCGCATGGCGGCGATGGCGGCCGCGCGGCTCGGCTATCGCTGCCACATCTTTTGCCCGGACCAGGGCGCACCCGCCGCCGACGTTTCCGCCGCCACGACCATCGCCGCCTATGACGACATCGCGGCGCTGGAAGCCTTTGCCCGCAAAGTCGACGTGGTCACTTTCGAATTCGAGAATGTTCCGTCGGCGGCGACCGAGGCGCTGGCCGCGCTGAAACCGACGCGCCCGTCGCCGCGGGTGCTGCACATCACGCAGCAGCGCCTGCGGGAAAAGAATTTCCTCTCGTCGATCAATGTGCCGACGACCCGCTATCTCGAGGTCGCGCACAAGGAGGCCCTCCCCCAGGCCGTCCAGGCGCTGGGCCGGCCCTGCGTGCTGAAATCCGCCAGCTTCGGCTATGACGGCAAAGGCCAGGTGCGCATCGATCCCGAAACCGACCTCGGCCCGGTCTGGGCGACCATGGGCGGCAGCCTGGCGATCCTCGAGGCCTTCGTCGATTTCCAGCGCGAGATCTCGGTGGTGATCGCACGCGGCATCGACGGCGCAATGGAACTCTACGTGCCGGTGGAGAACCAGCATCGCCACCACATCCTCGACACCACCATCGCCCCGGCGCGCATCAACGCCGCCACCGCGCAGAAGGCCGAGGCCATCGCCCGCCACATCGCCCAGGAGATCAAGCTGGTCGGGCTGCTCGGCGTCGAGATGTTCGTGACCAAATCCGGCGACGTCCTGGTGAACGAATTGGCGCCGCGGCCGCACAATTCCGGCCACTGGACCATCGACGCCTGCGTCACCAGCCAGTTCGAGCAGTTCATCCGGGCGGTCTGCGGCGTGCCACTGGGTTCGCCGGAACGGCATTCCGACGCGGTGATGAAGAACCTGCTCGGCGATGACGTCACCAACTGGAAGCAGATCCTGAGCGAACCGGGCGCCAAGCTGCACCTCTATGGCAAGGCCGAGCCGCGCCCGGGTCGCAAGATGGGGCATGTGACGCGGCTTTCCAATAAGTCGGGCTGATTCCGAAGTCGCTTCGATTGCTCTCAAAAATTCTGCCGCCATCGCTTCGGCCGTCGAGGAACAGGGTGATGCGACGCGGCAGATCTCGCGCAATTTGCAGAGCGCGTCCTCGGCCACCTCGGAAGGGTCGTCGAACATTACCGGTATGACCGAAGCGGCCCGGCACACCAGCGCCAGCGACGTGCAGGCCGCCGCCAAGATGGCGGGCAACGGCACCCGCCTGCAACAGGAAGTCAGATCATTCCTGCAGACCGTACGCAGCGCTTGAGCGCGCCTATTCGACCACCCTGCCGATCCGGCTGAGATCGGCGGCCCAGAACAGGAACAGCGGCTTGTCCTGCAGCGCTTCGAGCGGAACGAAACCGAGGCCGTTGCGGCTGTCATTCGACCTGTCGCGGTTGTCGCCGGCGACAAAGACGTGGCCGGCCGGCACCTCGAAGACCTCGGTGTTGTCCGACACGCCCTGGTCGCCCTCGGTCTCCACCACGCGGTAGGTTTTACCGTCCGGCAGCGTCTCCTCGTATTGCGGGAAAGCCCGCTCAACCGCACCGCCGGGAACAAGGAAGTCCTCCACGCGCCGCCGATCGACCAGCGTGTCGTTCAAATACAGGCGCCCCTCGCGCCATTGGACGCGATCGCCAGGCAGGCCGATCACCCGCTTGACGAACGTCCCGGTTGCGTCGGTCGGCGGTATGAAGAGAACAATCTCTCCGCGTTCCGGCAGGCGATCGACGAAGGCGCTGGACTTGGCCTCCAGGTAGTCACCGACTAGCAGCGTCGGCACCATTGAGCTGCTGGGAGTGCTGTAGCTTGAAATTGACGAAACCGGCAGGGCCCCGATGAAGAGCCGGACCAATACCGCCAGCGGGTATACGCCGAGATAGACGTACCAGCGATTGAACCACGCCGGCTCGATAGCTCGGATGCGCCGCGCCTGCAGCACGGCCTGAACCACCGCGAACACCAGCACGGCCAGGAACCCGCCGATGACGGCAATCATCGTCGCCAGCCCGGCGGAAGACGGCGCCGCGGCGATCAGCCACTTTCCGAGCGGGGCCGCGAGCGCCATGACTACCAGCAGCGGCCACGCGAGCCGGGTCGTCCGGTTGTAGAGCTGCCCGAGACCCGGCAACAACAGGGACAGCAATCCGGCGAGCCACGGCCTGCGCCGCGCCGTCGTAGCCGCCATGGTATTGCTCATGGATATTCGTCCCCGCCCCCGCCGCGACTTTGCGGCCGGCGCGCAGGATGCCTTTCACCTTGCAGGTGAGCAAGCGGAAGTTGTCAGTCGAGGAAGCTCGGCAACCCCGCAGCCAGCGCGGCGCAGATCGCGGTTTCGCGTGGCGGGGTCGGGAA
>JBGAGP010000076.1:0-23767 GCA_044226685.1 Dongiaceae bacterium | reverse complement strand
GCTGGAGACAGGGACGCGCGCATGACCAATCCGTTGGCCGACGGCTTCGCGATGCCGGCCGAATGGACTCCGCACGAGCGCTGCTGGATGGCTTGGCCGAGCCGGGCGGAGACCTGGGGCGACCATCTGGACGGCGCCCGTGATGTCGTCGCCGAAATCGCCAACACCATCGCCCGCTTCGAGCCGGTCACCATCGTCACCAAGCCGAAGAACGTGGCCGAGGTCTCGCTGCTGACGGCGAACGGCGTCGCCCAGGTGTCGCTGCCGCATGACGATTGCTGGATCCGCGACTACGGCCCGACCTTCGTCGCCGACAAGAAGAAGCGGGTCGCCGGGGTCGCCTGGAAGTGGAACGCCTGGGGCTTCCGCTACGAGGATCATGAGCGCGACGCCAAGGTGGCCGAGGAGATCCTGAAGCACCTCGAGATGCGCGCCTATGTGAACCAGATGGTGCTGGAGGGCGGGGCCATCGACGTCGACGGCGAGGGCGCTGTGATCGCCTCCGAGGCGACGCTGCTGCACGCCAACCGCAATCCCGGCATGACGCGCGAGCAGGTCGAGGAAGCGCTGATCGAGAATCTCGGCGTGCAGCAGGTCATCTGGCTCGGCGCCGGCCTGCAGGACGACATCACCGGCGGCCAGACCGCCAACCTGGCGCGCTTCGTGCGCCCGGGCGTCGTGGTGGCGCTGACCTGCAGCGACCCGGCCGACCCGAACCACAAGGTGCTGACCGACAACCTGCAGCGGCTGAAGGCCGCGCGCACCGCCCGGGGTGATGAGCTGGAGGTGGTGGAGATCGAGCAGCCGCGGCCGATCTTCGACACCGAGGGCCGCCGCCTCGCGCTCTCCTACATCAACTACTACATGCCGAATGACGGCATCCTCATGCCGGCCTTCGACGACGGCGCCAGCGACCGGCGGGCCTTCGACACCATGACGCGCCTGTTCCCCAAGCGCGAGATCGTGCAGATTCCGGCCATCGAACTTGCCTATGGCGGCGGCGGCATCCACTCCTTCACCCTGCCGCAGCCGGTCGGGGCGGCGGCGAAATAGTCGCCGGGCATCCCGGGCGCCGCCTTGTTCAACGCGGCCGGCCGGCCGCGCAACTACCAAGCTGCATGACCGTTGGAGGAATGTCTTGCTGACCTTGTACTATGCGCCAGGGACCTGCGCACTCGCCTCGCACATCGCCTTGGAGGAAACCGGCGCGGCGTTCGAGGCGATCCGGGTCGATTTCCGCTCCGGGGAACAGACCAAGCCGGACTACCTGGCGATCAATCCCAAGGGCCGGGTTCCGGCCCTCGCCACCGACCGCGGCATCCTGACGGAAACGCCTGCCATCCTGGCCTATGTCGCGCAGAGCTTTCCATCGGCGCGGCTGGCGCCGATGGACGACGCCTACGCCTTCGCACGGGTGCAGGCCTTCAACAGCTATCTGTGCTCCACCGTGCACGTGGCGCATGCCCACAAGCTGCGCGGCTATCGCTGGGCGACCGAGCAGGCGTCCTTCGAGGACATGAAGCGCAAGGTGCCGGAGTCCGTCGCGGCATGCTTCCAGCTGATCGAGACCGAGATGCTGGCCGGACCGTGGGTCATGGGCGACGCCTATTCGATCTGCGATCCGTACCTGTTCACCATTTCCGGCTGGATGGCGGGCGACGGCGTCGACCCGGCGCGCTTCCCCAAGGTGCAGGCGCATCGGCAGCGCATGGCCGAGCGGCCGGCGGTCAAGCGCGCCCTGGCGGTCGAGGGCTGAGCCGGATCCGTCAGACCACCCGGTCGGGCAGCTCACGTCCCTGGAAGAAAGCATCCAGGTTGTCCAGCGCCTTGAAGCCCATGGCGTTGCGCGTCTCGATGGTGGCGCTGCCCAGATGCGGCAGCAGGAACGCGTTTTCCAGCTTGCGGTATTCCGGGTTGAGGGCAGGCTCGCCCTCGAATACGTCGAGGCCGGCGGCGAACAGCTTGCCCGAGCGCAGGGCCGCGATCAGCGCCGTGTCGTCGACCAGGCCGCCGCGCGCGGTGTTGATGACGATGGCATGGTCCGGCAGGCGCGCGATGCGCGCCGCGTTCAGCCAATGATAGGTCTCCGGACCGCCCGGCGCGTTGATCGACAGGAAGTCGCAGTACGGCAGCATCTCGTCGGCGCTCGGGTGATAGACGGCGCCGTGCTCCAGATGCTCCGGCAGGCGGCGGCGGTTGTAGTAGTGGATCTGCATGTCGAAGGCGCGCGCGCGCTTGGCGACGGCCTGGCCGATGCGGCCCATGCCGAAGATGCCGAGCCTTTTGCCGGTCATATGCGTGCCCAGCATGTAGGTGGTCGACCACGATTTCCACGTCGCCTCGCGCACCGCGCGCTCGCCCTCATAGGCGCGCCGCGCAGCCCCCAGCATCAGGAGCAGCGCGATGTCGGCGGTGGCGTCGGTCAGCACGTCGGGCGTGTTGGACACCGGCAGGCCACGGGCCTTGGCGGCGGCGATGTCGATGTGCTCATAGCCGACCGAGAAGGTGGCGATCATGCGGATCGAGGCCGGCAGCTTGCCGATGAACTCGGCGGTGAGCTTGTCGGTCGGCGTCACCAGCAGCGCGTCGGCGCCCGCGGCGCCTTTCAACACCTGCTCCGCGCTCAGCACCGCGTCGCCGGGATTGAGCCTGGCCTCGTAGCTGGCGGTCAGGCGCTGGGTCACCGCCTCGGGCAGGTTGCGCGTGACGAAGACGACCGGATTGTTCGGCATGGGACCCTCTGCGGCAGCTGGAGTTCGGCCGCAGGGCCCGGCGCTACCGGGGTCCGGCCGTTCGGCGGGGGCCTATCTTGGCGAAGCCGGCCATGCGATACTTTCTGAAAGCGGCTCGGATTGGTGAAGAGGCGACAGGTGAAAGCACGGAATTTCGGGGCGTGGACGATACTTTGCGGCATGGGGGCGATGGGTGTCGCGGCTACGGTGCAGCCGGCCCTGGCGGCGGCGGTCCAGCTGGCGCCGCACCGGGCCATCTATGAACTGGCGGCGCGGCCGGGCGGCACCTTCGGCAGCAGCGGCGCGCTGCGCGGGCTGCTGACCTATGAGCTGACCGACGCCTGCGACGGCTGGACCGTCAACCAGAAGGCCGGCATCGACGTGGTGCCGGCGGAAGGCGATACCACGCGCTACGAGTGGAGCCAGGCCACCTGGGAGGCCAAGGATTTCAGCGCCTACCGCTACGTGATCAAGGAGGGCATGGCCGGCGGCGCCAGCCAGCAGCGCCGCGGCGAGCTGCGCTTCGACAAGCCGGGCGGCGAGGGCACCCTGACCACGGAACTCCCCGACCGTTCGGAGACTCGCGTCGCTTCGGCGTTGCTCCCGGTCCAGCACACCGTGGCGCTGATCGAGCATGCCGGCGCCGGCGACATCGTCTTCACCACCGACCTGTTCGACGCCACCGTCGACCAGAAGCCGGTGCAGATCAGCGCCAGCTTCGGCCCCACGAGCAAGAAGTGGACCTCGCGCGGCGGCAAGTTCACGCCGCTGGAGACGGTAGCGTCGCGCCACGTCGACTTCGCCTTCTTCGTCGCCGGCCTGCCCGATGGCACGCCGGATTTCGAGCAGAGCGTCCAACTGTTCGACAATGGCGTCGTCGGCCAGGTCGATTTCGAATTCGCCGGCCTGCAGGTCGAGGGCACCTTGCGCAAGCTCGAAATGCTCGAGCCGGAGAAGTGCGAATAGGGCGTCAGGTCAGCCCGCGGCGCAATTGTCCCAGCGGTCGCAGAACGCCTCGATGTCCGTCGACTGGAATGCGGCGAGGCGCTGCATGATCAGCTCGAACGGCCAATCCCACCAGGCGATGCGTTGCAACCTTGCGGCGATGGCGCGGGAGAAGCGTTCCCGGATCGGCTTCGCCGGCACACCGCCCACGATGGTGTAGGGCGGCACATCCTTGGTAACGACCGCGCCGGCCGCCAGGATGGCGCCGTCGCCGACCTTGACCCCCGGCAGCACGATGACCCCGTGGCCGATCCAAACGTCGTGGCCGATGGTCACCTTGTCGACGCGGCGCTGGGCGAAGAAGCGGTGATCGCGCTCGACCCCCGCCACGTAGTATTCCGGGCAATAGGTGAAGCGGTGCAGGGTGGGGCGGTCCATCGGATGGTTGGGCGGCCCGATCCGCACATTGGCGGCGATGGCGCAGAACTTGCCGATCTCTGCGTCCGCCACCGAGCAATCGGGGCCGAGATAGGAGTAGTCGCCGATGGTGGCGTATTCGAGGTAGCTCGGCCCCAGGATTTCGCAGCAGGTGCCGACGGTGACGTCGCGCAGAGTCACATCGGGCGCGATGACGGTCTCGGCGATCTTCGGGCGAGCGGGCAGCGGCGCGTTCATGGCGACAGATCAGCAAGGGAATCGGTCGGAGCGGAGGCGGTTTCATGACCGTCTTGTTTCAAGCACTGCCGCGGTCAGCGACGCATCCAGAAAAACGTTACGACTTCTTCCCCTCGAAGCCGCGCCCTTTGCCGATGCTGCCCTTGCCCAGCTTGGCGCGCACCGCGTCGATGGCGGCCTCGACCTTGCGGCGCTGTTCTGCTCCTGGGTCGGCGAGGTCGAGCGGGTCGGCATCGGCGGCATCGCGCAGGTCGCCGACGCCGATGCCGATCAGGCGATAGGGCGTGCCGGTCGCTTCCTTCTCCAGCATCGCCCGGCCGTGGCGGTAGAGCGTCTCGGCCAACTGGGTCGGCGCGCCCAGGGTGAGCTGGCGCGAGAGGATCTTGAATTGGGCCGTCTTCAGCTTCAAATGCACGTTGCCGCCGGCCAAAGCCGCCCGCTTCAGCCGGTCGGAGACCTTCTCGCACAGCGGCCACAGCTCATGGCTCAAGGTGGCGAAATCGGCGATGTCGACGTCGAAAGTGGTCTCAGCGGAGACGCTCTTGGCGGGCGAATCCGGTTCCACGACGCGGTCGTCCTGGCCGCGTGCGAGGTGCCAGAGATGGGCGCCGGTCTTGCCGTAGCGGGCAACGAGGTCGCGCTCCTGCGCCGCCTGGATCTGGCCGAGGGTGGTGAAGCCGTCCTTGGCCAGGCGGTCGCTCATCGCCTGGCCGATGCCCCAGACGAAGCGCACCGGCTTGTCGGCCAGGAAGCCGAGGGTCTCCGCCCGGCCGATCACCGAGAAGCCGCGCGGCTTGTTGAGGTCGGAGGCGATCTTGGCCAGGAACTTGTTGTGGCTGAGGCCGATGGAAACGGTGATGCCAATCTCGGCCTCGATCTTCAGCGCCAGCCGGGCCAGGCTCTCCGCCGGGCTCATCTTGTGCAGCTTCTCGGTGCCGGCGAGGTCGAGGAAGGCCTCGTCGATCGACAGCGGCTCCACCAGCGGCGTCAGTTCCAGCATCAACCGCCGCACGTGGCGCCCGGCTTCGGTGTATTTCGCCATGTTGGGCTTGATGACCACCGCCTCGGGGCACAGCTTGCGCGCCTTGAACATCGGCATGGCCGAGCGGACGCCGGAAATTCTCGCGATATAACAAGCCGTTGAGACGACGCCGCGCTTGCCCCCGCCGATGATCACCGGCTTGTCACGGAGGGAGGGGTCGTCACGCTTCTCGATTGCCGCGTAGAATGCATCGCAGTCGATATGGCCGATGGCGAGGGCGAAGAGCTCAGGGTGGCGGATCAGGCGCGGCGAGCGGCATTCCGGACAGCGGGCGCCCGCGGCCGCAAGCCGGTGGCCGCAGTCGCGGCAGAAGCCGGGAAGCCCGTCCAACGATCCGGCGGTGGAAGCGGCGGGTTGCGGCACGATGACGACCCTTCGGGCGGCCTTTCAGGGTATTTTTGACGCATCCGAAATAGTTAACACAACGTTGAACGATTTGTTTACCAATGTCCAATTATGCATAAGTTGGGTGAAACTTGCCTCGCATGCGCCGAGTCGGACCGAGGGCGGTGCGGGGTGACTGGGTTCGGACGTGTCATGCGAGCAATGCACCGGGGAACCTCGGGTCGGAGGAACAATGCTTGAGAAGACGCAGCTGACGCCGGAGGAGAAGCGCCGCCGGGCGTCGGAAAAGACGATCCTGATCGTCGAGGACAACGAGCTCAACATGAAGCTCTTCCACGACCTCATCCAGGCGCACGGCTACAACATCCTCCAGACCAAGGACGGCATGGAAGCGCTCAAGCTGGCGCGCCAGCACAAGCCGGATTTGATCCTCATGGATATCCAGTTGCCCGAGGTCTCCGGCCTCGAGGTGACCAAATGGATCAAGGAAGACGACAACCTGAAGTCCATTCCCATCATTGCTGTAACGGCGTTCGCGATGAAGGGCGATGAAGAGAAGATTCGCGAAGGCGGCTGCGAGGCATATATCGCGAAACCGATTTCCGTCGTCCAATTCCTGGAAACCGTCGATCGCTTCCTGCAGTAGTCCATGTCGGCCCGCGTCCTGGTCGTCGACGACATCGCCGCCAACGTCCGCTTGCTGGAAGCGAAGCTCGCCGCCGAGTATTTCGAGGTCATGACGGCCAATAGCGGCGCGGAAGCGCTCGCGCTGATCGAGAAGCAGACCCCCGACATCGTCCTTCTGGACGTCATGATGCCTGAGATGGACGGCTTCGAGGTTTGCCGTCGCATCCGCGCCAATGCGCGCACCCGTTTCCTGCCCGTCGTGATGGTGACGGCCTTGAGCGACCAGGCCGACCGTGTGCGCGGCCTGGAAGCGGGCGCCGACGACTTCCTGACCAAGCCGGTCAACGACCTCGCGCTCTTCGCGCGGGTGCGTTCGCTCGTTCGCCTGAAGATGATCATGGACGAATGGCGCATGCGCGAGCAGACGTCAGGTCAGTTCGAGGTGTTCTCCTCCGAGGCCGAGCCCAGCGAGGAAGAACACCAGGGCGCGAAGATCCTGCTGGTCGAGGGCTTCGCGCCGGCGGCGCAGCGCATCTCCTCGATCCTCGCCGCCGACCAGGATGTCGTCGAGGTGGCGGTCAATTCCGCGGACGCGCTGCAGCGCGCCGCCCGGGGGCAATACGACCTGGTGATCACTGGCCTGCAGGTGGGCGAGGAGGACGGCCTGCGGCTGTGCTCGAACCTGCGTTCCCACGACGAGACGCGCCAGGTCCCCATCCTGCTCATCGTCGACGAGTTCGAGATGCCGCGGCTGGTGAAGGGCCTCGACATCGGCGTCAGCGACTACCTGATGAAGCCGATCGACGCCAACGAGCTGCTGGCCCGGGTGCGCATCCAGGTGCGCCGCCGCCGCTACCAGGACCGCCTCCGCGCCAATTACGAGCGCAGCCTGTCGATGGCGCTGACCGACGTGCTGACCGGCGTCTACAACCGGCGCTACGCGCTGCGTCACATGGACGGACTGATGAGGCGGGTCGGCGACACCGGCAAGGCGCTCTCCGTCCTGATGTGCGACCTTGACCGCTTCAAGTCGGTCAATGACACCTATGGCCACGCCGCGGGCGACGAGGTGCTGAAGCAATTCGCCCAGTGTGCCACCCAGTCCATGCGCAACATCGACATGGTGGCGCGTTTCGGCGGCGAGGAGTTCGTCATCCTGCTGCCCGACACCGACGGCGACAACGCGGTGAAAGCGGCCGAGCGCCTGTGCAAGAAGGTCGCCGCCATGGTGATGCAGATTCCCGAGGCGCCTGGCGGTCAACTCAGCGTGACGGTCAGCATCGGCGTCGCCTCGACCAGCAAGCCGATGTCGGGCGACGAACTCATCAAGCTCGCCGACGCCGCGCTCTACCGCGCCAAGCAGGGCGGCCGCAACCAGGTCTGCGCCGACCCCAGCGCGCTGCTGGTGGCTTGAGGCCGCATCCGCCTCCGGCTGATTTCCTCTGTCGTTGGCCTATGCAATGTCCAGCCGGGTGAAGCCCCGCGCGAGCGCGACCAGCGCCGCCTGGGAGTTGACCCCGGTCTTCTGGAACACGCCTTTCAGGTGATTGCGCACGGTGCCCATGCCAAGACCGAGCATCGCGGCAATGGCCGGCAGATCGGCGCCGCCGGCCAGCAAGGCGGCGATATCGGCTTCGCGCCTGGTCAGGCGAAAGGTATCCGCCAAGGCTTCCTTGTCGACCGGCGGCGGTGCATCCGGCTCGGTCACCAGAATGGCCACCGCCGATTCCGATACGCCATAGTTGTCGGGCTCAAGGCGATGAGCCGGGATCAAGGTCGCGCGCAACGGCAATCGCCGGGAGGGCCTTGTCAAATGCAGCCTGACGCCGGCGCCATTTCCGGCCGCGATGCCGGCGATCGCCGCGCGTAGCGCCCGGGTCAGCGCCGGCGTCGACGCCGCCAACCCCATCGCATTCAAGGTGAGTCCGTCCGCGGCGGCAATCAGCGCCTCGGCGCGGGTGTTCATGAAATGAGGGCGAGCCGAACCATCGGTTGCGAACGCAGCGACCGCGACTCGGTTCAGGAGATGGCCGAGGCCGTCACTCCGCCTCTTCGCCACGTCCAGCCGGCGCTCGATCTCCAGCGCCATCGTCAAATGCGGCAGCAAAACCTGTAGGATTTCGGCATCGGCCGTTTCGTAGGCGCGGGCATGCTCCGGCCGGCAGACCTGGACCGCCGTCATCAGCTTGCCGGGCCCCCGCAACATTGCCCCTACCGCATGGAAACCCTGAGCCGGCCGCAATATCTCGTTGTAGAACTCGCTGCGGATAAAATCGCTGTCGGAGACAATGGCGCTGCGCGGCTGCGCCAAATCGACCGGCGCGGCGGCGAAGTAGGGGTATGCCATCCGGCTGGCCTCGTCCGACAGCATGCGCGCGCGATCCTGCTGATCTATTCCGGCGCTAAGGACGACGGGGCTCTGGCTGCCGCCGAGATCATAGGTGGCGAGAATAATATGATTCCCGGCGAACATATCTCGCAGGTGATCCAGCGCCACTGACCATTGCTCGCGCGCGAGCGCAGCAGCATAGAGCCTGTCGAGGGTCCTCAGAACGGCCGGAACACCATCCATCTCATCGTCCTATCTCAAATGGGACAAGCGCCGAGTCAGCGCCAAGTGTAGGTGTCGTTGCCGACGATGCAACCGCAAGTGCGCCGCGGTCCTATGAAGCGCGTCACAGTGCCGGTTTGGTGTGCATTCTACGATAGGCGGGGGATTGTCGATGCGACTTCGAGAGCCCGGTGATGGCAATGCCGGCCGCCGCTTGTGGCTCACTGGCGCCGGCGACGGTCGCCGGAAGTCACGCATGGCGCAGGAGGGTTCGATTTCCAGTCACGCTGGACTCATAGTTGTCCCGACTCCGCCTCGCCTCAAGCGTTCGCTGCTGGTCGGCGCGTCCGGCCTGGCGCTTGCGATCGGGATCGCCGCAGCGCCGCCCGCTCTGGCGCTCGATGAATGCGGCATCGCCAATACCGGCGACACCGTCATCTGCACCACCGCCGGAAACAATTTCCCGAACGGCATCTCCTATCTGGTCATCGATCTCACCATCGTGGTCGAAGACGGCGTCGTCATCGACACCACCGGCGCGGCCGGCGAGCCCGGCGGCATCGCCTCCAGCGGCGTCGCCAATATCGGCAATCAGGTGGTGAAGGCCGGGACCGAGGGCGGCCCGGGAATCATCATCACGACTGACGGTGCCTTCGCCGAGGGCATCTACGCGCATTCAGGCACCGGCAGCGTTGCCATCACCTTCTTCGGCGCCATTTCGACCGCCGGCTATGGGGCCCGCGGCATCGACGCGCAAGGCGCCCTTGGCCCGGTGGTGGTTGTCGCGGATGGAGACATCACAACCAAGGGCTACAACTCGGCGGGTATCTACACATTCGGCCAGGGCCCGGTCGCGGTGACCTTGACCGGTGCTATTTCGACCGCGGGCGACAAGAGCTACGGCATCCGCGCCTATTCGCTCAGCGACGCGGTGACGGTGACCTCGACGGGCGACATCTCGACCAAAGGCTATGGCAGCCTCGGTATCAAGGCGTTCACCAACGATGCCGCGGCGACCGTAACCTCTGTCGGCGACATCTCGACCGAAGGCGAATTCGCCGGCGCGATCCTTGGCGTCAGCGATGCCGGTGCGGTCACGATCAATTCGGTCGGCGATCTCACCACGGTTGGAAAGTTCGGATCCGGCGCCTTCGCGTTCTCGGACTCCGGCGCGGTCAATGTGGCATCAAGCGGTGATATTTCCACAGCGGGCTACAGGTCCGATGGCCTCAGTGGTTATTCGGGCGCCGCCACCGTCTCCATCACCTCGGATGGCGATGTCAGCACCAAGGGCGATAACGCCCGCGGCATCGCGGCTAGGTCCAAGGATGCTGCAATCATCAGCTCGACCGGTGCGATCTCGACCGAAGGCTACAAGGCAAGTGGCATTTACGCGTTCGGCATCGATGGCCCGGTGGCGGTGACCTCGAAGGGCGACATCGCGACCAAAGGCGCGGATTCCGACGGCATCGTCGTGTTGGGCGGCGCCGCCGTCACCATCAGCACAACCGGCGACATCACGACCGAGGGAATCGCCGCCGAGGGCATCCTGGCGCAGAGTATAGCCGGCGGCATCGTCATCGAATCCGGCGGCGCGGTTCGCACCGGGGGCGCGGGCGCGACCGGTGTCAACGCCACGGCGGACGGCGACGGCGCGATCGAGGTCGAGACCGTCATCGCCACCGGCAACGGCGCCAACGCCATCGAAGTGCAGGTGGGGGGTGCTGCCACCATCCGCATCCTCGACAGCGTGCAAGGCGGTGTCGGCGCGGCGGGCCTCGATCTGGAGGCCGTGGCGCCGTCGAGCGTCGATATCGCAGCCGGCGCATCGCTCGGCGCCCTCAGCGACCGCGCGATCCTGGACCATGACGGGAATTTGACGATCGCCAATCACGGCACCATTGCCGGCTTCTTCAGCCTGGGCGGCGGCGCGGATACACTCGACAATTTGTCCAGCAACTCATTCGATCTGCGCGCCTTCGCCGATACCGACGGCGATCTGGCGCGCGATACCGAAAGTGTCGCAGTGGCGGATTTCGGCGCCGGTGTGGATACGCTCGACAATGTGGGGACGCTGCGCCTCGCGACCGTCAACGGCGCGACCACCGTGAATACGATCGGCCAGCTCACCCATCCCGCGGGCGGCAACGCCGATATTGCGCAGCAGGGGGTGGAGCAGGGGTTCCTTGCCAATCTCGAGCTCTTCATCAACAGCGGGCGCGTCACCCTGCAGGACGGCGTCGCGGGCGATCTGCTCGCCATTACCGATGCGGCGGCGCCGGGGGGCGGGGGAGCGAACGAGTTCCGCAGCGAAGGCGGAACGCTGGCGCTGGACGTGGTTCTGGATGACGGATCGAGCCATCAATCGGACATGCTGGTGCTGGACAACGCAACCACCGGTTCTGGCGGTGCGACACGTGTGTTCGTCGCCGATGCCGGAGGCGGCGGTGGGCAGACCATCGGCGACGGGATCCAGATCATCAATGTGGACGGCGCCTCTTCGCCCGACGCCTTCGCGCTGGGTGCGCCGGCGATCGCGGGCGGCTATCAATACGACCTGTTCTTCCAGAACGAAGCGAAGAGCGACCAGAACTGGTTCCTGCGCTCCAGCGTCTATCAGGGCGCGTTCGACTATCCCGCGATCGCCGTCGGCGCTTTGGAGACCTGGTATTCCGATCTGGGCTCGCTGCACCAGCGCATGGACGAGGTTCGGCGCCGGGTCGAGGACAGTCAAACGGCGGCGTTGAACACCGCCACCGACATGGCCGACAGCGGCACGGTGCGCCGGAACGACAGCGGCCAGGCTGGCTGGTTCAAGGTGACCGGCAGCGAATTGGAGATTGAGCAGGGCGGGCCGGCGGACTTCGAGCTCAACACGGTCCGGGCCGAGGCCGGTTTCGATGTCGGGTTCGACAACCTGGTCGATAGCGGAGACTGGCTGGTGCTGGGTGGTTTCGCCGGCTACGGCTGGTCCTCGCTCGGGTTCGAGAATGACGCGGAGATCGATTTCGACATCGCAACGGTCGGCGCCTATGCGACCTATTTCCGTGGACCCTACTACCTGGACGCGCTGGTGAAGTTGGATTGGCTCGACGGCACCTACAATTCACAGGCGGTCACCGATGACGGCGATGTGGCGCTGCCGGTGTTCGGCCTTTCCGTGGAGACCGGATATAGATTCGATCTGACACGGAGCTCGAACGGGGGCGGGCTCTATCTGCAGCCGCAGGCTCAGCTCAGCTACGCGCATGCCGGCGACGACGATTTCAAGGACGATGGCGGCGCGACCATCGCGCTGGATGATGTGGATTCCCTGCGCGGCCGGCTCGGCGTGCGGCTGGGCCAGGAGCTGCCGTCGGCGGGCGGCGCGGCGAAGGGCGACTTCTATCTCGAAGCCTCGGTCAACCAAGAGTTCCTGGGCGAGAGCCAGGTCTCGGTGTCCGGTCTCACCTTCGATCAGGAATTGCCCAACACCACGTTCGAAATCGGCGGTGGCTTCGACATTGCGCTGCCCGAAGACGGCGTCACTTTCACGATCGATGCGGGCTACACGTTCGGCGACGACGTGGACGGGATCGGCGCGACCGGCGGGGTCAGGGTCAATTGGTGACCTTGGCCGACCGCGTCAGGCAAGGCGGCCGGAACCAGGTCTGCGCCGACCCCGGCGCACTGCTGGTGGCTTGGGTCAGTTCGTCTTGAAGGCCGCCTTGTCCCGCGCCGCGAAGGCGGCAACCGCCGCCACCCGCCAAGACAGGCGCCGCCCGATCGGGCTGGCTTGATCCGGAACCAGGGCGATCCGCTTGGCGAGGCGCGGTCCGATGATCTCGTCCGCGGCTGCGTCCCAGCGATCCAGCATCCGCTCGAGATTTCCCGATTGGCGATAGAATTCCAGGGTCGCGGTCGGGATGGGCGTGATGCCGCGCAGCCGGAGATCGACGCGTTTCAGGAACCGCAGGGGCCGCGGGTAGCGCCAATGCGGGTCCGCCGTGGTGCCCCGCTGTCGCCGCAGCCGGCGCAGGACCGTTAGCAGGTCCTTGATTGCCGCCGCGTACAGGTTCCACAGCCGGATCAAGAGCACGCTCGGCGTGCCGATCTGCACGTTGCACCACTGTGCGATCAGGCGATGTCGCGGCGGCCTGATTTCCGCCCAGGTGAGCGTCGGGCAATCCCGCAGCAAGCGCCAGAACGGGTCCTGCCTGAAGTCGCGTTTGTGCCAGTGCCAGGCGGTCGTGACGTCGTAATGGACGACAATGCCCTCCAGGGCACCGCCATCCGGATCGCCGTGTTCGAGGATGCGCCATTGATCCGGGTGACCCGCGCAGACCACCGGCCAGCGGTCCGCGCCCTGCGGCAGCTCCGCCACCAGCGCGGCGGGCAACCGGCCCTCCGACAGGCTCCGCAGGAGGGCAGTCTTGCCGGCGCCGGATGGGCCGGCCACGATCAGGGCCTGGGCAACGCGGGTCGTCGGCATGCTGTCCCCATTCAGCAAAAAGCGCCTGGCGGAGCCAAGCGCTTTCGATCGGCCGGCAATGCGCGGCAGATTACTTGATCTTCGCTTCCTTGAAGGCGACGTGCTTGCGCGCCACCGGATCGTACTTCTTGAACTCGAGCTTTTCGGTCGAGGTGCGCGGGTTCTTCTTGGTGACGTAGTAGTAGCCGGTGTCGGCCGTGCTCACCAATTTGATCAATACCGTGTTGGACTTAGCCATTTTCCAGTCTCGTCAGTGCCATAGGGGCAAAAAGGTGCCGCACCATAGCCAGCAAAGGCGCAAAGTCAAGCCCGGCGGCCCTGCGCAACCCCGCCTCGCGCCTTCGGGAGGTCGCGCAGTTGCAGGATATCGTTCCGGTAGATCAATAGCTTAGGGCGATCCGCCCCGACCGGGACACGGTCCCGCCAGCGGCGCAGGGCAGCCCGGATCAATTCCCAGGTCACGTCCACGATGTTGAGCCGGTCGAGGGCGCCAATCGGCCGCCAGGCGAGGTCGAGCAACTCGCCGTCGCCGGCCAGGCTGCCCTCGGCGGTTGCCCCGTCGGCGAGGAAAAAGCGGGTGTTGTAGCGCCGGGGCGACCCCCGCGGCGTGATGGCGCGCAGGACGAAATCCATCCCGGCGAAATCCGGCGCCAAACCGGCCTGGGCATATGCGGCCCAGATGCCCGGCCCCGGCACACCCTGCGCTCCGGCCGGACGGCCGACCAGCAGACCTGTCTCTTCCAGCGTCTCGCGCAGCGCGGCGCGCAGGAAGGCCACAGGTGGCCGGCGGCTGCCAATGGCGAGATCGCGGGCGACGGCGGGGTGCGGCGCCTCGGCGAAGCCCGAAGGCCGCATGTCCGCGTCGTCGACGCGACCGCCGGGCACCACGTAGATGTCGGGCAGGAAAGGGGTCTTGGCGTGGCGGCGGCCGAGCAGAATCTCGGGCGCCTCGCGGCTGCCGCGCAGCAGGATCAGGCCGGCGGCGTCGACCGGGCGGACCGGCCCCTTTTTCAGCACCGGGGGCCGCTCATCGCCGTCCGGGTGTCATTGCGTCAGGGTGGTGGGGTCTTCGCCGGTATCGTTCTGGCCGAGTTGCGGCGGTTCGGCCAGGTGCACGGCCTCGGCATATTCCTCCGGCGCCCGCACCAGCTTCAGCGCCACGTCGAGGTCGATGGGGTTCTCGGTCTCCCGCGCCGGGCAGGTCTTGCGCAGGGAATCCAGGCTCTTGGTGTCCTCGGGCTTGGCCAGGTTGCGGCGGTCGGTCGGCACCATCGGCAGCTTGCCGCTGTTGAGGTCCTTCAGCACCAGATCGGCGTTGCTGTAGTTGGCGGTGCACACCGTCGGCAGCACGCCCAGATGATGCAGGGTGTAGCCGGACGGCGCGTGGAACCGCGCCCAGGTCAGCGTGATTTCGCCCTGGTTCGGCATCGGCAGGACGGTCTGCACCGTGCCCTTGCCATAGGTGTTGGAGCCGACCACGACGGCGCGCCGGTTGTCCTGCAGCGCCGCGGCCACGATCTCGGCGGCGGAGGCGGAATTGCCGTCCACCAGGACCGCGATCGGCTTGCCGTCGGTGATGTCGTCGCCGCTGGCCTCGAAAAACTGGTGCGAGTCGGGATGGCGGCCGTGGGTCGAGACCACCCGGCCACCGGTGAGGAAGAGGTTGGAGACGGCGACCGACTGGTTCAACAACCCGCCCGGATTGCCGCGCAGGTCGATGACCAGGCCCTTGAGCCGCGGGCCGATCTCCTGCTCCGCGTCGGAGACGGCGCGCTTCAGGCTGTCGGCGGTCTCGGAATTGAAGCTGTAGATGCGGAAATAGGCGACATCGCCTTCGCGACGATAATTCACCGTCTCGGGCACCACATGGGCGCGGGTGATGGCGAGGGCGAAGGGGTCGGCCTTGTCGGCGCGCTTGATGGTGACCTCGACCTTGCTGTCGACCGGGCCGCGCAGGCGGTCGACGACCTCCTGCTGGTTCAGCCCCTTGGTCGGCTGGCCGTCGATGGCGGTGATGATGTCGTCGGTCTTCATCCCCATGCGCTCGGCCGGGGTGTAGTGCATGACCGAAATCACGCGCACCTGGTCGTCCTCGACCGAGATGCGCACGCCGATGCCGCCGAAGCCGTCGCGGGCGGCGCGGTTCTCCTTGGCGTTCTTGGCGCTGGAATAGCGGGAGAACTGGTCGAGCTTGCCGACGATGCCGCTGAACATCGCCTCGAAGACCTTTTCCGTCGGGGCGGTCTTGATCTTCTCCGATTCGCTGGCCGCCTCGGCCAGGACGTCGCTGGTGACCTCGCCCCAATCCTGGGCGTCGAAATCGTCCTCGACATTGGTGCTGTAGGCGATCTGGTTCTTCAGGACCAGCTCGATCCGGTCCGCGGAGCGCCGGGCGGAAACGTCGGAATCGATGGTCGAGAGCTGCTGCAGCCCGGCCAGGGCCAGGTCGCCGATCTTGGGCTGGTCGATATAGACGGCGTCGATATCCTCGAACCCGGCGACGAACATCTGCCGGGCGAGGGAGCCGTCATCGCCGGTGGTACCCGAAGTACCGGCGCAGCCGGAAACGAGGAGGGCAAGCAGGGCGGCCAAGCCGGTGCCGCGCACCGGAAGCGGCGCACGCATACGGAGGACTCCGGTCACTTGAGACAATTCCATTCTGAAGGTCACGCTAAGCCGCAGCCGCGAAGAACTGGTTAACAGCACCACTACACTAGCAAATTCGCCATGGCGCGCCAGCGCGTTACATAGCCGGCGTTGCATGACGGCCATCTGACTGTGGCATCCCTGCCGCTCAGGAGCCGCCGCGCCTCTTGCGGTCTTTCTTTTTCTTTTTCAGCTTCTTAGAGGGCTTTCCTCCAGTCGGGCGGCGGGGCGGCGCGGACTTCTTGCCGGGAAAGCCACGGCCGCGGGGCCGCACGCTGCCGCGTGGGGCACCGACCGGCGGAGACCTGTCGCCATCCGGATTGGCGGTTCCGCCCTCGACATACTCGAAGGTCAGGCCGCCGGTCAGCGGCTGCGCCGCGGCCAATTTGACGACGATCGGGGCGCCCAGGTCGAAGACCCGACCCCAGCGCCGGCCGACCAGGGCATGGCGCCGGTCGTCGTGATCGTAGAAATCGTTGGGCAGCAGGCCGATGGGAAGCAATCCATCGGCGCCGGTTTCCTGCAGGGCGACGAACAGGCCGAACTTGGCGACGCCGCTGACCCGGCCGGGGAAGATCTCGCCGACCCGCTCGGCCATGAAATGGGCGACGTAGCGGTCGATCGCCTCGCGCTCCGCCGCCGCCGCCCGCCGCTCGGTGGCGGAGATGTGCTGGCCGATGCTTTCGAAGGTGGCGGCGGTCGCCGGCGCCAAACCGTCCTCGCCGAAACCGTAGCCGGAGATCAGCGCCCGGTGCACCAGCAGATCGGAATAGCGGCGGATCGGCGAAGTGAAGTGCGCGTAGCGAGCCAGCGCCAGGCCGAAATGGCCGAGATTGTCCGGCGCGTAGACCGCCTGGGATTGCGAGCGCAGCACCAGAGCATGGATGGTTGCCGCATAGGGCGTGCCCTTCGCCATCTCCAGCAGGCGGGTGAAGTGCTTCGGCCGGATCACCTGGCCGCGCGCCAGTTTCATGTCCAGGCCTTCGAGGAATTCCCGCAGAGCCTCGATACGCGCCGGGTCCGGCGCGTCGTGCACCCGGTACATGCAGGGCTGGTGCCGCTTCTCGAGCGCTTCCGCCGCTGCGACGTTGGCGGCGATCATGAATTCCTCGATCAGGCGGTGGGAATCCAGGCGCGTGCGCGGCACGATGCGGTCGATATGGCCGTCGCTGCCGAGGAAGACGCGGCGCTCGGGGATGTCGAGTTCCAGCGTGCCGCGTGCCTCACGCGCCTTCAGCAGCGCCTGGAAGGCGCCATAGAGCGGCCTGATGACGTCGTCGAGCAGCGGCGCGGTCAGGTCGTTCGGCCGGCCGTCGGCGGCTTCCTGCACCTGCTCGTAGGTCAACCGCGCGATCGAGCGCATCAGGCCGCGCATGAAATGGTGGCGCAGCTTGTTGCCATTGGCGTCGATGACCATTTCGACCGCCATGCAGGGCCGGTCTTCCTTGGGCTTGAGCGAGCACCAGCCGTTGGACAGCTCCTCGGGCAGCATCGGCACCACGCGGTCGGGGAAATAGACCGAGTTGCCGCGTTCGCGTGCGGTCTTGTCCAGCGCATCGCCGTCGCGCACGTAGTGCGCCACGTCGGCGATGGCCACGATGAGGCGCCAGCCGCCCGGGTTCTTCTCGTCGGTGTCGCGCGTGGCGAAGACCGCGTCGTCGAAATCGCGCGCGTCGTCGCCGTCGATGGTGACCAGCGGTACCTGGCGCAAATCGGTGCGGTTGCCGAGCGTTGCCGGCCCGGCCTCCGCCGCCTGCGTCAGCGCGGCCGGCGGGAACTGGAACGGGATCTGGTGCTCGGCGATCGAGATGAGGCTGATCGAACGCGCCTCGTCGGCGCGGCCGACGCGCTCGACGACACGGGCCTTCGGCGAACCCAGCCGGCGCACCGGCTCTGCCTCGATGATGACGAGGTCACCGCTCTTCGCCTGGCCGGCATCCTTGGGATGAACGCTGAACTCGGTCTTGATGCGCTTGTCGGTCGGGGTGACGCGGCCGAAGCCGTCCTTGTCCCTTTCGAACAGGCCGACGACGCGCTGCGCCCGGCTTTCCAGCCGGCGGATCGGCCGCGCCTCGTAGACCTCGGCGTCGGTGCGCTGCAGGCGCACCAGCACGCGGTCGCCGGCGGCGAGCGGCCGGTCGAGCTTGTGGTCGCCGACGATGACGATCTTCGGCTCGGCGTCGTCGGGGCGCAGATCCACCGGCCGCGCCCAAAGATCGCCGTCGGCATCGGGGCCGATCACCTGCACGACGGTCACTTCGGGCAGGGCGCCGGCGGCGGAGAGCTGCCGCTTGCGCCCGCGATCGACGCCGCCCTCGCGCTCCAGCTCCTTGAGCAGCGCCTTCAGCGGAATGCGGTCGCTGCCTTTCAGGTGGAAGGCGCGCGCGATCTCGCGCTTGCCGACGGGCGTCGGGCTTTCGCGGATGAAAGCCAGCACCTGGTCCTTGGTGGGGAAGGGGACGGCCTTCGGGCGCGGCTTGTCCTTGCCGCTTCTCGCGCCGTCTTCGGGGTCAGCCTTGCGGGGTCTTGATTTCGATTTCGACAAAGGCGAATTCGTAGTCGTTGGCGTTGATCACATTGTGCTCGACGCCGATCGGACGGTAGTAGGACCCGCCCGCGGTCATCTCCGCGTAACGGTGCTCCTTGCCGTCGTCGATCAGCAGCTTGCCGGTCGTCAGCGGCACAATAACATAATCATAGGAATGGCGATGCCATGTCGTCTCCGCCCCCGGCGCGAAGCGCCATTCGGTGACGATGACCCGGTCGTTGTTGACCTGCACGTTGGGAACGGCCTGGCTGCGGGACATGGCGTGGCTCGCGCGTTGTGAAGCGCCGCCATCATATCAGGCGGCCGAATCGGCGACAGAGCCACAATGGCGCGGATGTGAGGTCCAGCCGCTCCGTATCCGCCGGGCTATTCGCCGGCAGCTTTCTTGACGGCCTTTTTCGCCGGTTTCTTGGCAGCCGTCTTTTTCGCCGGCTTCGGTGCCTCGGCGGCAGCCTCTTTCACCGGCTTTTCCCCAGCGGGCTTTTCCCGGGCGGGCTTTTCCCTGGTGGGCTTTTCCTGGGCAGCCTTCTTCGCCTTTGGCGCTGCCTTGGGCTTCGGCGCCTTGCGCGCCCGGCCGCCGCCCATCTTTTCGGCACGCTCCTTGATCAGGCCGATGGCCTGGTCGAGGGTGAGAGAACCAGGCTCGATGCTCTTCGGAATCGTGGCATTGACCTTGCCCCACTTCACGTAGGGGCCGTAGCGGCCCTCGTGCAGGGTCACCGGCTGCTTGTCCTCGGGATGCTCGCCGATCGGCTTGCCCGGAGCCGGCGCGCCACGACCGCGGCCCTTGCTCTCCTGCGCCAACAGGTCGACGGCGCGGTTGAGGCCGATGGTCAGCACGTCGTCGTCCTTGGGGATCGACTTGTATTTGCCGTCGTGCTGCAGGTACGGGCCGAAGCGGCCGATGCCGGCCATGATCGGCTTCTTCGTCTCCGGATGGTCGCCGACCACGCGCGGCAGCGACAACAGGCCGAGCGCCAGCGGCAGGTCGACCTGGTCGAGCGGGATGCCCTTGGGCAGCGAGACGCGCTTGGGCTTCTCGTCGCCGGCCTCGTCCAGCTGCACGTAGTGGCCATAGGGGCCCTTGCGCAGGGTGACGTTCTTGCCGCTCTTCGGGTCCTTGCCCAGCTCCTGCGGGCCGACCAGCTCCGATTCCTCGCCATTGGCGACGGCGAGCGGCCGGGTGTAGCGGCATTCCGGATAGTTCGAGCAGCCGACGAAGGCGCCGGTCTTGCCGAGCTTGATGCCAAGCTGGCCGCTATGCGTGGCGCCGCAGGCGGGGCAGATGCGCGTGTCGCGGCCGTCCGGCGCCGGCGGGAAAAAGTGCGGGCCCAGGATGTCGTTCAGCGCGTCGATCACCACCGAGCGCTTGCCGATGCCGGAATCGAGGAATTTGACCGCCTCGTCCATCGAAGGCAGCGTGCCGTCGTCGTCATTGGCCGGCTGGTGCAGGCGGCTGAAATCGAGCCAGAAGTCGCGCAGCACGTCCTTCCATTGCGCGCGGCCGCCGGAGATGTCGTCGAGCTTGCCCTCGAGATCGGCGGTGAAGCCGTATTCGACGTAGCGGTCGAAGAAATTGGTCAGGAACGCCGTGACGATGCGACCGCGGTCCTCGGGCACCAGGCGCTTCTTCTCGGTGCGAACGTAGTTGCGGTCGTTCAGCGTCTGCAGGATCGAGGTATAGGTCGAAGGCCGGCCGATGCCGAGCTCTTCCAGGCGCTTGATCAGGCTGGCTTCGCTGTAGCGCGGCGGCGGCTGGGTGAAATGCTGCTCCGGTTTCACCTCGCCGGGCTTCACCGCGTCGTTCTCGGTCAGGTTCGGCAGCCGGCGGCCGCTGTCGTCGTCCTCCAGCGGCTCGTCATGGCTTTCCTGGTAGACGCTGAGGAAGCCGGCGAACTTCACCACCGACCCGGTGGTGCGCAGCATCGACTTGCCGTCGGCGGCCGCGATGTCGATGGCGACCTGGTCCAGCTCGGCGCTTTCCATCTGGCTCGCCACCGTGCGTTTCCAGATCAAGTCGTAGAGGGCGGCCTCTTCATCGCGCAGGTAGCGCTTGATCTTGTCCGGGCGGCGGAACAGATCCGTCGGGCGGATCGCTTCGTGCGCTTCCTGGGCGTTCTTGGCGTTGGCCTTGTAGATGCGCGGGGTGTCCGGCAGGAACTCCTTGCCGAACTGCTCGACGATCAGCTTGCGGCTGGCTTCGATGGCGTCCTGCGACAGGGTCACGCCGTCGGTACGCATATAGGTGATGATGCCGGCGGTCTCGCCGTCGATGTCGACGCCTTCATACAGGCGCTGGGCGATGCGCATGGTGTGCGTCGCGCTGTAGCCGAGCTTGCGCGAGGCTTCCTGCTGCAGCGTCGAGGTGGTGAAGGGCGCGAAGGGGTGGCGCTTGACCTGCTTGCGTTCGACCGCGGCGACCTTGAACGGGGCGCCGTTGCGAACCTTTTCCGCCGCCGCCTTGGCCGTGGCTTCGTCGGCGATATCGAACTTGTCGAGCTTCTTGCCGTCCAGATGGGTGAGGCGCGCGGTGAATGCGCTGCCGTCGGGGGCGGTGAACTCCGCCTCGATCGACCAGTATTCGCGCGGCTTGAAGGCCTCGATCTCCGCCTCGCGCTCGCAGATCAGGCGCAGCGCGACGGATTGCACGCGGCCAGCCGAGCGGCTGCCGGGCAGTTTGCGCCACAGCACCGGCGACAGGGTGAAGCCGACCAGGTAGTCGAGCGCGCGGCGCGCCAGGTAGGCGTCGACCAGTTCCTGGTCGATCTTGCGCGGGTTGTTGATGGCGTCGAGCACGGCGCGCTTGGTGATCTCGTTGAAGGCGACGCGCTCGAACGGCACCTTGGCGAGCGCCCGGCGCGCCTTCAGCGCCTCGATGATGTGCCACGAGATCGCCTCGCCCTCGCGGTCCGGGTCGGTCGCCAGGATCAGCTTGTCGGCGTCCTTCACCGCGTCGGCGATTTCCTTCAGCTGCTTCTGCCCGCGGCCCTCGACTTCCCAGTTCATGGCGAAGTCGTGCTCGGGCTGCACCGAACCGTCCTTGGAGGGCAGGTCGCGCACATGGCCGAAGGAAGCGAGCACACGATAGCCGCTGCCTAGGTATTTATTGATGGTCTTGGCCTTGGCGGGCGATTCGACGACGACAACTTTCATGCGCTTCTTGCGGCTCTCGATCCGATTTCAGGCCTCGGCGGGGCGCCGCGGCCACTTATAAATGCGCTGC
Organism: Dongiaceae bacterium; assembly: GCA_044226685.1. Taxonomy (GTDB): domain Bacteria; phylum Pseudomonadota; class Alphaproteobacteria; order Dongiales; family Dongiaceae; genus Dongia_A. Next base: position 1,962 of record JBGAGP010000076.1, on the reverse strand, counting down.
CAGCAACGAAACCCGGTTACCGGGATGGCGCTCCAAACGGCCCGCGAGGTCCAATTCCAGCAGCACCTGCCCGATAAGGGGCGGGGAGGATTGACACTGCCGGAGCAATTCGTCAACCGCGACCGGAGAGGGACCGAGCCGGCTGAGGACCAGGTCGCGCACCTGCTCCACGCTAATGTTGCCAAGGTTATCAATTGGTTGATCGAAATCTTCCGCAGCCAATTCAGGTACTTGGGCCTGGTGACGCAGGCCGGTCAGGAGCTCCAGGACCTGCTCGGTCTCCTCGACCAGGGCGGCTCCCTCCCGGATCAGGCGGTTGGCGCCGCGGCACCGGGGATCGAGCGGCGAGCCCGGCACGGCCATGATTTCCCGGCCCTGCTCGTTGGCGATCCGGGCGGTGATCAGCGAGCCGGAGCGCAACGCCGCCTCGACCACCACCACCCCGCGGCTGAGGCCCGAGATGATCCGGTTGCGGCGGGGGAAATGGATGTCGCGCGGCGCGAAGCCGGGCGGCATCTCCGAGACGATGGCGCCGCCTTGCTCCAGGATCGCTTCGCGCAAGGCGGCATTCTCGCGCGGGTAGATGTTGTCGACGCCGCCGGCGACCACCGCGACGGTGCCGGCGCCGGCCGGCCCGGCGGAGAGGGCGCCTTGATGCGCCGCGCCGTCGATGCCGCGCGCCAATCCCGACGCGACGCACCATCCCGCCGCCGCCAAGCCGTTGCCGAAATCGCGCGCCAGCTTCATCCCGTTGGCCGAGGCGTTGCGCGCGCCGACGATGGCGACGCTCTGCGTCAGGAGGAGCGCGGCATTGCCGAGCACGATCAGCACCGGCGGCGCATCCTCCGTCGCCGCCAGCGGCACCGGATAGTCGGCGTCGCCGAGATGGATATAGCGCGCGCCGATCTTCGCCGCCGCCGCCAGCTCGGCCTCAATGAGGGCGGCCGGCGGCGCGGTCAGCGGCTTGCTGCGCCCGCCGCGCTTGGCCAGTTCCGGCAGATGCGCCAGCGCCGCGCGCGCCGACCCGTAGCGCCGCAGCAGCCGGCGGAACGTCGCCGTGCCGACCTGCTCGGTGCGCGCCAGGCGCAGCCGGTCGAAGCGTTCCTGCTCTGAGATGTCACCCGCAGCCATGCCGCGACGCTAGAGAAAGCCGCCTGGAATTGCAACGCAGGGCATTGCCGCTGGGGCGACGTCGTTGGTATAAGGAACTGGGGCCACAGCAATGGATATACGATGCGTTGGGTCGTTGCGGCGCTTTCGATAGCGCTGTCTTGTCTTCCGCGTGTGGCGCTTGCGGATGGCGAAGCCGATATCGCGGCTTGCGGCGACGCCGAGGACCGCGGCGACTACGAAACGGCGATTGCGCTGTGCACGCGCGGCCTGCAGGCGAAAGATCTTCCGCCGCATGTCCTGCCAATCGGCCTCAACATGCGCGCCTTCGCCTATTACCGCGGCAAGCAATACGAGCGCGCGATCCAGGATTACGACCAGGCGATCAAGCTCGATCCGGGCACCGACAATCACTTCTTCATGCGCGGGAGAACCTTTGCCGCCATCGGCGATCACGCCAAGGCGATTGCCGATTTCGACGCGGCAATCAAGATCAACGCGCGGGAGCCGGAGTATTTCTACAACCGCGGCCTCGCCTATGCCGGGAACGGCGACGCGGACCGTGCCATCGCGGACTATACCAGCGCCATCGCGCTCAGTCCTCAGGCGGCGCATTACTACTACGACCGCGGCGGCGCCTACGACTATCGGGGCGACTATGAGCACGCGATCGCGGATTACGACGCGGCCATCCGTCTGGATCCAAACTTCCTGCTTGCCTATATCGCGCGCGGCATCACCTTGCGCGCGGCTGGCCGCGTCGACGAGGCCATCCGGGACTACGACCAGGCGCTCAAGATCAACCCGGGCATCGTGGACGTGTACACCAATCGCGGAAATGCCTATCGCGCC
>JBGAGP010000075.1:0-23775 GCA_044226685.1 Dongiaceae bacterium | reverse complement strand
TCGCCCTGCACGCCCTCGCCGACCAGGCGCATGCGCAGGCCGCAGACCACCTGGTCGCCGGCGTTCTTGGACAACTCGTCCTTGCGGTAGATCAGCGAATCCTTGGAATTGCCGATGAACTTGCCGATCCAGGTATTGGCGATGGCCTCGGCCAGAAGCTTCTTGGACCAGACCTTGACCGCCAAGGGGTGATTCACCCCAAACTCGGTTTTTGCCATGTTGGCTCCTTGTCGATGAATGTCCTGATGCATCAGCGCGACCGGATGGCCGCGGATCGGTCCATGTCGCCGGACCGCGGAATGCGACAGGCTGCCTCGCCGGCGCTGCGCGCGCGGCAAGACGTCGTCATCCGATGCGATGCTCCCAAATGACGCCGGGGAGCACGGCGAATATGTACCCGCTTGCGACGGCGGAATCTCCGCTAAGGGCGATGCCCGGGCGTCCGGCCCGGATCTACCACTGCGCCACCCTCATGCCGGCGATGGCACGACCGCGGCCGGGCACGACCCGGGACATCCCGTCATCCGATGGGTGACGCCTATCTGCCCCAGATTCGCGGCCAACGGTCCCCTTCGGTCACGGTTGCGAACTCGCGATCGCCCATTTCGCCGAGACGCCGAAGCATGTGTTCCTCGATTTCGCGGTTCCGTCCCCTGATTCGCTGCCGCAAGCCTGGGAGCGCCGGTTCATCCATCGGCATCAGGCGCGGCTGAGGAGTGTGGGGAAGTTGCTGCAGACCTGGCGTGCTGATGATGTCGACCAGGCGACCGCGCTCGTTCTCCCAGGATTCATTGCCCGCGCTGCCGTCGCGGCGTGTCGGCGGCAGCCCGCCAAAGGCCAGCGTGTCGTCGACAATGGTGTTGCTGTTCACGCCACGCGGCGAGTAGTTGTAGCCAAGGCTCTCGATGTCGTGAAAGGATGATTGCAGTTGCTTCCAGGTTTCCGACAGATCGGGCCCTTCGGCAATGATCTCCGAGAGGTCATCCGCGGTGGGCGGGTAGTCCGTGAAATTGCGGTCGAACGGCGCATCCTGAAACCGGACGCGGCCATAGGGCGTTTCCTCGCTCGGGTCGTCCGGCGGCATGAGGACATCGGTGCTGCCGCCACCTTGGCCCGTTGACGGGCCGGCTCGAAGGCCATATTGCCGGCCATTGCGGTCTGTGTACAAGAGATACTTGTGATAGACCTTGCCAAAGACCGACTTCATCGGCGTATCTATCTCGGTGTAGCGCGTCTGGATCGTCTCGTTCATGCAGGCTCCGGCTCAAGACAATGAAATCGAGCTATGGGCCAACCGCGCCATACAATGTCCCGGCATCGATGTTGGTCACCATACGCTTGTTGTTGATACGCGCGACGACGTCGGCACGACTGATCGTCTTCACCGGGGACCAGATTTGACGGTCCGCCTCGTCACGCGAGATGAAATTGTAGCTGCAGTAGTATTCGACCGGTGGCTGATTCGCCGATCCGGCCGGCAGGGGCACTCGCATGCAAGCAAGGCCGCTATCGATCATGAACCCCAGGAACTCATCCACCGGAATTCCGCTCTTCAGTTCCGCGGCGACCAGCTCGCCAAAACGGCGGTCACTCGTCTCGTCCTTGGGGTTGAGCGCCTTGTAGGCCGCCTCAAACGCAGCCGCCCTGGTTGCGCGCTGCTCGGCCGTCTCGGCGCTGGCCGCGCCGGACAGGGAAAGCACCGTCACGCCGACCAGCAGAATCGCGAAACCCTTCATGCCAACCTCCGCAATCATGAAGGGAACAGAATAACCGGCCACCGGCCAGGCAGTCAATCTAGGGTTGCAGCAGCGTGCCGCCCCAAAACCTCTCAGCTCCCCTGCAGCAGCCTTTGCCACCGATCGCCCCTCGTCGCGCGGCCGAACTCTTCGTCGCTCATGGCGGCGAGTGCCTCAAGCTCCGGAATTCGACGGTCGGCGCCACCTGCTGACCGGGGCTTTGCCGTCACGCTGGTCTCCCGGCTTGCTGGATGACAGTCGTGACCTCGTGCGCTTCGCGGCTTGTATCCGTGCAGCAGAGCATAACGATAGATCACCCCGGACGGATCCCGGCCGGCGGCAAGCGCGCGGCTGCGAATGTCGGCCTCGTTGGCGTTGGTAATCGCCACCGCCTGGTCCAGCTGGTAGCCAAGGTCGACCAACTCTCCAACCCGATGCAGGCGCGCGTGCCGATACGCCCCTTCGAATTCCGCGCGCCGCGCGTTCACCCGGGCCGCGCCGGCCGCGGCTTGATGCCGCCGCTCGATCTCCGCATCTCGTGCTGCGAGCATCTCAGCCAGCGCTTCCGCTCCCTCATCGAGGGCCGACACCGGATCTTCGAGTTGCAAAGCGATCTGCGTGAGAACGCCAACCGCGGCAGCGATCTCCTGGTCAACCCCGCCCGCCGCGTCGGGCCGCGGGCTGAGCGCATCGTCCTGCGGCGCAAGCGCCGTCAGTCCCTGCCCCTCCAGAACAGATGCGTCGCGCACGGTGCTCCTGCCTGTCGGGAGGACACTCTCGGGCAGCATGGACGACGCCGCGTCTCCGGCAGTGATCGGACAGTCAAGATGCGCGTCAGCGGATTCCATCATCGGCAGTTCCACGGGCATGAAACCTCCCTTGCAGCGGACGCCCGGCGAAAGCCAGTTTGCCGGAACCGAGATCAGCTTCGGCGGCAGGACAGGCCTGGCTCCGTTTGCCGGAATACGGAGGCGCTTGAACGGCTTCTCACGATCCGCGCAGCAGCCTTTGCCACCTTTCGCCTTTCGTCGCCTCGGCGAATTCATCGTCGGTCAAGCCAGCCAGGGCTTCCAGGGTCAGGGCCCCAAGCGCTCCCCCGCCGGCGCTCGATAGAGACTTCGCACCGCGCTGCCCGCGGGCTGCCAGGGCGACTTTTTCGACCTCGCTCATGCCGCCCGGCGCTTGTCTTGGCGCCGCAGCATGTGATTGACCCGCGTCGGGCATTCGAAGCGCGCCGGCACTCCCGGAATATCCCCTCTGCAGGGCATAGTCATAGATTACCTGGGCCGGGTTGCGCCCGGTCGCATAGGCGTTGCGGATCACCTCCAGCTCGTTGTCGAAGGTGATGGCCGCCGCCTCGTCGGCGCTGTAGCCCAGCGCGGACAATTCGCCGAGGCGCGCCTGCCGTGCGTGCCGGTAGGCATCTATAAAGTCCGGTTGCGTCCGCGCATAGCCGCGCACGGATTGCAGGATCTGCGTCCGGAACGCGTTCTCGGCCTGCATATGGGCCAAGTCCTCCGGCAATGACTCCGGCTCCGCCGCGTCGGCACGCGGTGCGGCACTGCCCGCATCCGGCGGCGTCGCAGCAAAGCCGGGAAACGCCTCGGCCGGCGCGGGACCTTGTTGGCCTTCCAGCATTGCCTGCAGGCGCTGTCGCGCATCGCGCGATTCCTGCAATTCCCGCTGCAGGTCGCGGCGCCGCGCGCGCTCCTCCGCCAGGGCGCCATAGGGAACCATGCGCAGCCGCTCGCCATCCGCGGGACGCGACGGTTCCCGGGGTTCGCGCCCGACATCCGGCGCTCGGCTTTCGGCCGCCGAGTGCCGCTCTGGCGCAGCGGAATCGGATCGGAGATTGGTCGCACCGGAATCGTCCGGCACCCCCGCTTCGGTGTCGGTCATGAACAGCCCATCCTGAAAAATGGTTGTAAGAGCGGCACACCGCCGCCGGCCACTGCCGGCAGGTTGCCGGCGATGCAGAGCAACCCGATTGCTTGGTTGGCGCCGGGCAAACCGATGATGGTCTCGTTCTCGATCACGCGATATGCGCGTCCATCGCCGGTCTCGGCCGCTATTCGATTCGCGCTGATGGCCGAAGCCGCATCTCCCGGTTTGGCCGGCGGCAATACCGCGCACGTGGCGACGCCCGAGACCCGCCCCGTACTAACGAGCGACCTCCACGCATCCAGGTCGCCTGCCGAGGAAACGTCAAGAACAGCGCACAAGGCCGACATCGGCTCGCCGGGATCGACAAGGATCGGCACTTCCGTGCCCCAGCCGCCGGCGCCGGTCAGGTCACGTATGACGTTCCGTGCCCGCAAGCCGGTCATACGCCCACTTGCTCAACGGTGACCCGTGACAAGGCCACCGTTGTGGCCCGAGAAAATCCCCGCCGCCTTCCATCCGCGCCAGCGCATCGAGCATGGTGCGGCGGACCGGTTCGGTGACCTGATAGGTCGCGTCGGCCATCTCGAACCTCGGCGAGACCAAAGTAGTCTGGAACGCGCCTTCAGGCGACCCCGCCGGAGCGTGGCATCGTCCGGTTCAGGCGGGCCGCCTGCCGTTCCTCGATCTCCCGCAATCCAAGCGTGGCGCTCAGATCCGCCTCGTAGCGGCGCAACTGCAGTTCCTGTTGCTTCAACGCCACCTCGGCCTCCAGCTTCTGCAGGTCCGCCTGCAACCGCGCCTGTACCGGTGCCGGCAGGGCGGCCGGCTGAATCTCTTGCGCCTGCCGGCTCTGCTCCATTTGGCGCTGCTGATCTTGCGTGACGCTCTCCACGAACTCCGCCACCAGGCTGCCCGGCAGCGGCGAGGCTTTCAACAACCTGCCCCACGCCTCGGTCGGCAGTGGCTGCTTCATCAGCAGCGGCAGCATCTGCTGCAGGATGGCCCAGCTCGCCTCCTTCTGGTTGGGTGATGCCGGGGCATCATCCACGATGATGTCGTATTCCAGGACATCGTCGCGGCGGATGAGCGGCACATATCGCTCGAAGTCCGGCCCGGCGATGCGGACCAGGCGGCCATCGCTCAGGTAGTCCCGGATCAGGTGCAGCAGCAAGCGCCCTTGATCCTTGCGGTAGCGCCGAAGGCCATCGAAGAATGGCGCCAGGATGGTGGTGCCGGCCTGCCGCCGTTGATACTCGAGTGAGGCCGCCTGGCCGCGGTCGGCGAGACCCAGCATTTCCACGTTGACGCCGCTCACGTCGCGCAGCGATTGCAGCGCGAACTGCATCAGCGCCTCGACGCCCGTCGGCATCAGGGCCGGTGGCTTCGGAGTCACCCGCGGCCCGACACCGGACAGCGCGCCTGTCTTCAGCCAGACGATGCGCCCGGCATTGGCCCAATCCGTTTCCGCCTGCTGATCGTTGTCGAAGGCGCCGCGCTCCGCCATGATGCCTTTGCCGCTGGTCTGGATGCTATTCAGCACCGACGAGAACAACGCGTTGGCCCAGCGTTGCGGATCGCGCATCGCCCGCACCAGGCCGACCCATTGCCGCCGGTTCCGGTCGCGGTAGCCGGTGATGGCCTTGAACTTGAAGCTCGCCTGGGCCTGTGCCGCTCCGCTTTCGAGCAGGGTTCCTCCCAGGAATGCGTGGCGCAGCATCCGCTTCTTCTGCTGCTGGACCACCAGCGTCATGCCCGCCGACTTCGCGCGCTCCTGCAGGGCGGCCAGCGACTCTGCGTCCGCCACTTCGGAGACCTCGCCGCTCGAAGGGTCGGCGACGCGGTAGCTGACCCGTACCTCGGACCATTCGCACTCCACGACGGTCACGGTTCCGCGCCGCGCATCTCCGGCCGCCGGCGCGCCGCCGTAGTTCCGCGCGGCCTCGCGGTCATGTGGCGGCGCTTCGAGCGACCCCAGGCGGGCCCATCCCGCATCGAGCTCGTCGTCGTCGAAGCCGGGGAACATCTGCCGCGCCGCCTCGATGTCGATTTCCCGCGCGCGATGCATCCGGCGGGCATCAACCAGGTTGCGCTTGACCGCCCGCGCATCCCAGGCCATCTCCAGCGGATCGATCCGGTCGATGACGATGCGTCCGGCCGGATCTTCGTCGTAATCCACCCGGGTCTCCGTCCATCCCATCCCGCAGATGGCAGCGTCTTGAAAGGCGTCGGATTCCTCGTCCTCCGCGTTGCACTGGTCGCGCAGATAGATGGCAGCGCCGGTATAGAGCTCCGCCGGACCTTGGTCGTCGGCGCCCGGCACCGGCGCGCGCGTCGGCTGACCCGTCACCGGATCGACGGCGGGAATCGTTCGGTCGCTCGTGGTGCGCGGGATGAAGCGCACCTCCTGCCGGTTGGCGACCTCCATGCCGATCACCGCGGCCACGGCCGGAGCGATGCGGTTGAAGGTGACGCAGGGCCGGTTCTGGCCTTTCAAGCGCTGCCGGTCAGCCTCGTCCCATTGCCCATGACCGGCATGGAAGGCGAAGTCGGCTTCGGCATCGCGATACCAGTCGCTCTGTGCCCGCCGGTCTTCGAGGAACCAGCCCTTGAGTCGCTCGTAGAGCTCCGCCTCGGCCAGCGGCGCATCGCCACTGCCGGGGAGAGCGGCATTGTCATCGACCATGCAAGAACCTTCGTAGCTGATGGACGGGCGGTGCAAAGGGCCGCCGGCGACCCCGTATGCGGCCCAGCGGCCGCACCCGAAAGATGCGTTGCTGCAAGCGGCCAGGCCGTAGCGGGCCATGGCGTCAGGCGGAACCTGCGACCGGCAAGCCGGAGACCAGACAGGTCGTCAGGCACTCATCCACGTTCCCGCTCCCGCTTGCGCCGCCGCATAGCGCTCCCGCCGCGCTGGCGCTGGCGCCGGCTCGGGCAGCCCGCGTGCCAGGTAGCGAAAGGCATCCGCGGCATGGCTGGTCCAGTCGTGGCGCGGCCGCGCCGAGTAGATCCCGCGCTCGGCGTCATAGTCGCAGCGGTATTGGCGCAGGGCCTCCAGGCCGTGCGCGCATCTCTCCGCATCGAACCAGCAGCGTGGCAGCAGGTTGCGTACCGCGTTGATGCCGTCCTCGATATTGGGTTCGCGCGGCAGCACCCGCCCGGAAATGCCGAGCCCCGCCAATGTCTGCAACCGGGTCCGACCGGTCGACAGATCGGCGACCTGCGCATCGTGCGGCAGCAGGTGCTCGCCGTAGACATAGGGTCTCTCGCGCAGCACCTTGGCATAGTGATCGAGGCCGACGCCGAAATTCTCGTAGTAGTCGACGATACGGACCTCTTGCCCGCCAATTTGGCAGAACCAGATCGCCGTGCTGTCGCCGATGCCGAGATCCCAGGCGGTATGGGTGAGCAGATCGGGCGACCAGGGCACCCGGCCGACCCGCCCATCCTGGTCCGCCTGCCGCAGCAGCCTGCCGTAGTAGGCGCCGGGCAGCGCCGCGTCGAAGCTGCAAAAATACTCCTGGCGAATCATGTCTTCCGACATGCCCGAGGCGCGCTCCTCCGCGATCACCGCGGGCGAAATCGCGCCAGTATCCTCGACCGTCAGCAGCTCGGCGAACCACTGCGGATTCGCCCGGGCGAGGTCGTAGAGCTTCCAGGCATGGTTGCGGCCGCGCGGTGTGAACATGAACAATGCGCTGCCGCGGTTCTCCGCCAGGATCGGGCGCAGATAGTCCCAGGACAGCGGATTGGCGAGCGCGAATTCGGAGAACACCAGGCCGGCCGGCGGGGCGCCGACCAGCGAATTGAAGTTGTCCGATCCGACCAGCTGCCAGGTGGACCCATTCACGAAGCGGATCCGCATCTCGTCTTCTCGCATCGCGGCGCGAATCGCCGGCGGAAACGCCTCGTCGAGCCGCCGCAATCCGCTATGCGGATTGACCGCATCCCAGATGGCTTTTCGGGCCTGGGCCGCCTCGGGCAGCATGTGCCAGTAGTTCCCGGTTCGCCGCATTGCGGCGCAGGCGGCCCAGTGCAAGCAGACCTCGTCCTTGCCCGCCCGCCGATGCCAGACCGCGACGGCGCGCCGCGGTCCGTCCTGCTCCAGGTAGCGCCAGAGCCGTCGCTGATAGGCGCGCGGCCGCCAGGTGTTGGGCAGCGTGATTTCCATGCAGCCTCCGCTACTTGGGGGCAGACGTGGCCGACGCCCTGCCGCCGAGGCCGGATTGGACGCAGCCGCCAAGGCGGCTCTGCGTGCCGCGGCTTCGATCAGTCGAGATTCGAAATGTCAGGAATCGAGGTGTCGGGGTTCAATCCGCGACGCCCCGACTCATGTGGCGGTCTGCCTGCCGGCGCGCCATCGCCCGCGACACCTCTGCGACGATGGACGGATGATGCCAGCGGCCATAACGGCGGTCAAGATTTTCCCGCCTTGCGCGTGTCGATGCGTCACGCGATTCCGCTGGCGGAACCTTCTTCCGCTAGGGGCAACGCAGGATGGCGAAGCTCTGCCGGATGCCGTTGACGACACCCTCGATGACCGACCCGAACTCGCAGGTGATCGCGGGATTGAGCTTGGCGAGGGTGTCAGCGAACTGGGACCGCGGAATCGCCCAGGCCAATCCGGTCAACTTGCGGCGCCGGGAGGTCTCGGGAAAGTGAATCAGGGCGACAGCCCCCGGCGACATCATGTGGACGATATTGCCGAGATAGGCCTCGAACCTGCTCTCGGGAACTTTCGAGCAGACATGCCAGGAAATGATGTAGCGCGGCTTCTCCTGGCGTGCGCGCTCGATCACCGCCGGCGCGATCACGTCCAGCCGCGGACGCTTTTGCTCGGTCAGTCGCGGCCCCAGATGCGTCAGGCCCAAGTCAAGGAATTCCTGCGCCAGGTCCATGCCCCAGTATCGTCCGGGCGCGAGGAACTCGATCAGCGGAGTTGCGAGTCGCAAACTGCCGCACCCGTAATCGATCACCAGATCCGCCGGCGTGACACCGAATTTCAGCAGGAACTCGAGCAGTTCCGAGCGGGAACGCAGGGGGCGGGCGCCCGGGCCGATCGCCGGATGCCCCTGGCCGCCACGGATCTTCGCCAGTACGCGGTGGACGTAATACTGTTCGTAGGGCGCCAGCGGATGCGTCAGCCGCCAGCTCCAGTAGCTGACGGCACGGCGAAACTTCTTCCTGTTGAGTCTCATCACATCCTGCGGCTGCGGCTGGCCAGGAGATATGAGCTCTGTCTGACGGCAATCTGACGCTTAACGGTCTCGTGCCATCATTGCGCCGCCGGCATCTGCCCGCTTTGCCTCCAGGCGACACCGTTCAGGACCACTTCGATGCAATTCTCGAACTTCGGATGCACGCGGGCATATCCGCCGTGCGTGTGGGCGACGTGCTGCACGATGGCGAGGCCCAGGCCGGACCCGGCAGAACTCGCCTTGCCCTTGCGGAACCGGTCGAACACCGTCTCGCGCAGCTCGTCGGGCACGCCGCTGCCCTCGTCGCGCACCTGCAGCACGATCGGCTGGTTGTCGCCTTGCGGCGCCGCGCGGCTGAGCGCCACGGTGATCTTGCCGCGACCGTGATAAAGGGCGTTGTCTAGGAGGTTGCGGACCATGTTCCGCAGGTCCGCCGCATATCCGCGGATCGAGAGCGCCGTGCCCTGCTCGACCTCGATCTCGATATCGCGTTCGGCCTCGTCCGCCAGCGGCAGCACCATGGCCGTCGCCTCGCGTACGATGCGCGGCAGGTTGACGGGCTGCGGCTCGGGCTGCGCGCGCGCCGCGCTTTCCATCCGCGCGAGGTCAAGCAGCTGGGCGACGACCCGGTTCAGGTGCTGGAAATCCCGGCGCACGACGCTCCAATCGACCTCGCCGGTGAGCTGCGCGCGCTGCAGACGTAAGTCGAGCACGGCGAGCGGCGTTCGCAATTCGTGCGCGGCGTCGGCGGTCAACCGCCGTTCCGCTTCGTAGGCGCGCGACAGCCGGTCCAGCGCGCCGTTGACGGCGCCGACCAGCGGCAGCAATTCCGCCGGCAGCCCCTCGGTGGTGACCCGGGCGTTTGGATTGGCCGGCCCGACATCCGCCGCCTCGCGCGAGGCGCGTTCCAGCGGCCGCAGGCTCCAGCTGCCGACCAGCCAGATCGTCACCAGCGCGACGAGACCGCTCGGCACCAGAAGCAGCATCGGCTCGACCGATTCCTCGAGCATGCTTTCCGCCAGCGCCTCGGATTCCACCTGGTTTCGCGCGACGACAAGCCGGCGCCCGCCCGGGGCCAGGGCCGTCATCGTCATCTGCGCGTCCGGGCCGTGGATCTCCAGCGGGCCGAAATCCTCGCCCGGCGGGATTGTCGAGAGCGCCAGGGGCTTGGAAAGATTCGATGACGTCGCGATCGCTTTGCCGTCGGCGTCGTAGAATGTGTAGGAGAACTTGCCGTCGGCCTTGCCGTAGGCGTCGATCCATTCGGGCGGCAGGTCGACATGCACCGCGCCGCTCGCCCCGTCGATGGTGATTGCCTCCAGCAATTCGCTGGCCTGGCCCTGCATCGTCCGCTCGGCGATCGCCTCGTCGGTGTTGTAGACCTCGCGGTAGGCGAAGATCGCGGCGAAGGCGATGCCGATCGCCGAAACGACGAACAGCGAGATCAGCAGCCGGTATTTGAGGCTGAAGGCGCGCGGCCGCGACATGACTACGCGCCTTCTCCGGCCAGCTCCGACACCAGGCGGTAGCCGATGCCGCGGCGAGTCTCCACCCGGACCCCGGCTTCGGCATTCGTGAGGCGCCGGCGCAGACGCGAGACGACCGCCTCGAGCGCGTTGGGGGTCACCGGCTCGTTGAAGGAATAGAGCTGCTCTTCCAGGATGTCGCGCACCACCACGCGCCCGGATGCCCGCAGCAGCGCCTCGAGCAGGTCGGATTCCCGGCGACTCATCTCGATCAATTCGCCGCGCACCGAAACCTCGCGCGACGCCGCGTCATAGAGCAGCGCCCCACAGGAAAGCTTCGGCCCCTCGCGCGTGCCGGGCCGGCGCAGCACGGCGCGCAGGCGCGCTTCCAGCTCAAGCAGGCTGAACGGCTTGACCAGGTAGTCGTCGGCGCCCTCGTTGAGCCCCAGCAGGCGGTCCTCCAGCGCGTCACGCGCGGTGACCACCAGCGTGGGCAGGCCGCCCGGGACCAGCATCGGCGCGGCGCGCAGCAGATCCATCCCATCGCTGTCCGGCAGCCCGAGATCGAGGATCAGCACGTCATATCCGCCGGTCGATAGCGCCGCCCGCGCCTCCTCGGCGGCGCCAACGGCATCGACGATGAATCCGCGGCCGACAAAATGCTCCGCGATCAGGTCGCGCAGCTCGCGGTGATCCTCGACCAGAAGGATCTTCATGATGGTTTCGTCTCTTCCTCGCGCCACTCGACCTAGGCTCGTTTGGCCAGATAGGCATCGCACAATTCGCGCAGGCGCTCGCGCCCGAAACTCGGGTCGTGGCCGGCATGGACCACGTCGACCGGCAGCTCGCGCAGCCGCTTCATCGTCGCAACATAGTCGCCGATGTCAGATCCCGGCAGTTCGTCGAGCAGCGGGCCATCATAGATCGCGTCGCCGGAGAACAGCACCCCGCTCTCCGCCTCCCACAGTCCGATGCTGCCGGGCGAATGGCCCGGAAGATGCAGGATTTCGAAACGGCGGTTGCCGAGATCGATCACGTCGCCTTCGGCGACCACGCGGGTCGCCGGGGCCGGCGCGACACAATAGCTGGTCGGATCGTAATCCGCCGCCGGCACCGCCGTGAACAGCTCTGGCGGCACGTCGTATCCGGCGGCGCGGATGCTCTCGAGGATCGCATCGCCCTTCGCCGCCCCGAACAGCGACGCCGCGTGTCCCGCCGCGACCTTGGCCGCCTCGGCGCCATGCACGACCCGCTCGGGAAACTCGTGCAGCCCGCCGATGTGGTCGTAATGGGCATGGGTGGCGACGGCCGCCACCGGCTTCTCAAGCAGATGGCGCGCCGCCGCGCGCAGGCTCGCCATGCCGAGCCCGGTATCGACCAGCATGTCGCGCTCGCCACCGCGCACATGCCAGATGTTGCAGCGGATCAACGGCGCGACATGCGGCTCCCAGATCAAGGTGATCTGGTCGTCGATGCGCTGGAACTCGAACCACTTGTCCGCGATCTGGAAACCCATGTACCCGCTCCTGCCCCGGCCGAGCCATGCCGGCCAGCGCAATCTGCCAGCACTCCGCCCCGAAAGCCAGACGCGCCGCCCAGCCGGAGCTATCAACCACCTTCGGTGGCCGTGCTGGCAATGGCACCCCTGTCGGAGGCCGTGCGCCGGTCGCACGCATCGGGCGCGGACCCCGCCCCACGCCCGTGCTGCACAGATAGGGTGCGCCGCGCCGGCCGCCAATACCGGTCGAGCCCCCACGCCAGCCGGTCGACGCAAGTCTTCCACCCGAGCCGGTGGTGCCGCGCGACGGCGTAGAGCGAAAGCCCCAGCACCGCCACCTTCAGCACGACGTCCAGGGTGACCGGGCAGTCGCGCTGCAAGCCCTGCGCCCAGGGCAGGAACCGTTTGGCATGCAGCAGCGCCGCGCGTTCCGGCAACGGCATGTCCTGCCAGCCGGCCGGCGGATCGATCTGGCTCATCCGCGACACGCGCGCCCGGCCGGCCTTCGCCATCGCCTCATAGATCCAGGCGATCTCGCGCGCCGCCCGCCCCTGATCCTCCGACAGGCGGCCCTTGCCGAGCAGCATTTCTACCGGGTCGATCGCCGCCGGCCGCAGCGCCGCTTCCGGCGTTGCGCCGCGGTCCGCGGCGCCGGGCGGCAATGCATCACCGCGCAGCAATGCCGCGAGATCGCTGACCCGGCGCAGCAGCCGGGCGATCTGCTCGTCGAGCTGCGCGCACAGCGCCGCCTCGGAACGGCTCGTGGTCGCGTCATCCCGGCGCAGGCTGCGCTGCGCCAGCGCCCGCCGACCGCTCAACGCGGCGATCTCGCGCTCCAGCCGTGCCCTTTCGCTGCCGATCCGGTCGCGCGCGTCGGGCTTGCGCATGCGCAGCGCCTGCCGGAGGACCGCCAGGTGCCCGGCCCACAGCGCGGCCTCGTCGCGGCCCGCCCGCCGATCGCCGGCGCGCCTATCTGCCGCTGCTGCCATGCCGTGGTCCATAGAAGCTGTTGGCGAGATTGAGCAGGTGCTGGCGGTCCCAGTCGTCGCGAATGCGCTCTGGCCACAGGATGACGATGCCGCGCTCGCGCCACGCCCGGCGCGCCATCTCATCCATTGCCTTGGCATCGGGCATCACGGTGTCCCGCGGCGGCGTTCCGGCCGGTCGATGGCGCGACATCACGCCGCCTCGCCCGGTTGACCCACGGCGGTCAAGGCACCGTCGGCAGCTTCCTCGCCGGCGCCGAAGCGCACGATCTTGATGACCAGCGGCGGCTGGGTGCCGCCACCCTGCTCGTCGCCACCGGCGGCGGCGACCTTGCCGAACGCCCGGTTCAACAATTCCTGGGTGGCCGCCAGGGCCACGCGCTCGTCGTCGCTGTCGGACAGCGCCCGCAGCCGCGCGATGGCGGCGACGGCGGCGTCGCGCGCCAGGCTCCGGACATCCACGCCCGCGCCCGCCGCATGCCGCGCCGCTCCGCCTTTTGCGGCGCCGCGCCTCCCCCTTCCGGAATCTCCAGCCATGCCGACCTCCTGACAGTGATCTCGTCCCCGCAACACCGGTCGGCGACGGGGCTCGGTGCGCTAGCGGCGACCCGCGATCCGCGCGACGGTCGCGAGGCTCGATGCCGGCCAGAGTCCCGGCCTGTCGCCGCCGCCGCCACGGAACAACGGTTCCGGCGGCACGGCGGCATCCTCGAAGCGGATGCCGGGCGGCCAGCGGCCGATCATCCGTGACATCCGCCGCCCCGCGCGCGGCATGCGGCCATGCGTCGGCAGTTCCGGTACGCGCTCGCTCATCCGGTCCCCCGCGCTCCGCCGCTTCCGCGCCGGGCCGCGCCGGCGTCCGGTCCAGCAACCGGTCCGGCACCTTGCCCAGTTCGGTGTCCGGCGCCGCGCAAGGCCGCGGCCAACCGGGCGAGGAGCGCGGCATCGATCGCCGGGATGCCGCGCCGGGCGGCACCGGCGACGATCCCCGGCCAGTATTGCGGGGGAATGAAATTGCGGTGCCGCCATTGCCGCGCCAGCAGCGCCGAGCAGCCCGCATCGCGGGCGAAGGATCGCGTGGCCGGCCAGCGCCCGATCAGGTCGCGAAAGCTGGCCGGCGGCGCCGGATCGGCAGTGGTGTCAGGCGGAACCAGGTGCATGACCGAACGATACGAAAAGTAGCGGAACAAATCAATACACAATGAATCCTTTTTCCGTTACACTGTGTACTATGACTGGTTCCGCCTCGCGCTCCTCCGCCCATCGCCTGCGCACCGCCATGCAGCTTCGCGGCATCGGCTCCGGCGCCGAGCTCGCCCGCCTCACCCGGCAGAACGAGGTGACCGTGCGCTCGCACGTCAACGGCACGCGCGACGTTTCCAAGAAGGCGGCGGAGGCCTATAGCCGGGCGCTGCGGATCGATCCGGCCTGGCTCATCTACGGCCAGGGCAGGATCGCGCGCGATCTCGAGGGCGGCGGCGAATCCAATGCGGCCTCCTATACGCAGGACAGCGACGCGATCGCGGGCGATCCGGCGGACGCGCCCTCGAACGCGCGGCTTTCGGCGTCCGAGGCGCCCGATTTTCATGTTCTCAGCAAGGATGTTCCCGTTCTCGGTTCCGCCGAATGCGGCGGGGACGGATCTTTCACATTGAATGCAGGGGAGCCGATCGATTTCGTGCGTCGGCCGCCGGGACAGATGAGCAGGCGAGGCATCTATTGCATCTATGCCGAGGGCAGCTCGATGGAGCCTGTCTACGAGGCTGGCGATCTCATCTATGTCGATCCGCATCGTCCGCCCTGGCCCGGCCGGGACGTGGTGATCCAGCTGCGGGCGCAAGGCCCGGACGGTGAAATGCGTTATTTCCTGAAGCGCCTGGTGAAGCGCAGCGGGACCCAGTGGCGGATCAAGCAGTTCAATCCCGAGAAGGAGATCGTGCTGGACGACCGCGACGTGGCGGCGATCCACTTGGTGCTCAAGAACCACGAGCTCATGGGATTGTAGGGCCGCGCGCCCAGCGGCGACGCGCCGCCGGCCGATGATCGGCGCCTGCTCCTCAGCACCAGCCGCCGCGCTTGCCCCCGTCATAGGCGCGCGCCAGGCCGGCCTCGAGCAGCCGCCGCGCCAGCAGATCGCCGTCGATCCAGACGTCGGCGTCGATGCGCCCACCGTATTTGTCCCACCGCGGCTCCGCGAACTCGATCACGCGGCCGCGGCGCACCGCCTCCCGCGTGAAATCGGTCGCCTGCCCGCCGAGGCTGAGCTCCGCCGCGCATTTCGCCCGGCCGCCGGTCTCCGGTGTGTCGATGCCGCGCACCCGGATGGCGACCGGGTTCAGGCCCTCCGGCAACCCCGGCAGGCTCACCGTCAATGTATCGCCATCCTTCACCGCGAGGACCGGCCAAACGAAACGGTCGCCGCCGCTGGCGCCTTGGGCGGCGACAAAGGCGGCAAGGAGCAGGAGGAAGGGAGCGATGGCGCGCATCCACCTCTGATACGTTTTGCGTTGACGCATGTCAATTCATTATGTATCGTTCCGTAGCGAAAGTGAGGCACGATGCAAGCCAGCCTGAGCCGTTTTCTCCGCGCCGCCGCGGAGGACCATTTCGAGGGCCCGATCCCGGCCGCCGAGCGCGATCGCATCCGCATCGTTGAATCGGCGGAACGCGCCTTCGACCGCGCCCTGCCGCCACTGGAACGCGGCGTCCGGTCGCTCGGCCTCGCCTATGGCGATGTGCTACGCGACAGCGCCCTGGCGGAAGCCAGCCGCCAGATCGTGGCGGAGGCCGGCCAGGCGGGCGGCGGAGGAGGCCAGGCGATGGAGCTCTATCGCCGGAGGGTGGCGATGCTGGCGGAAAGCGCTGCCTGGCTGGCGGAGAAGGCCGGCGATGTGGCGGAACTGGCGCGGCGCGAGCGGTCGCGCGGCTAGGGGGAACGGCTACTGCGCCACGCCGAGCCGGCGATGCGCGAACAAGGCATCCTGCCAATGCGACGCCGGCAGCGGCTTGCCGTAGCGATAGCCCTGGCCGTATTGGCAGCCGAGCGCGCGCAGGCGGAACTCGTCGGTCTCCGCCTCGATGCCCTCGGCGATCACCGTGAGATGCAGGATCTTGGCGATCTGGATGATCGCGCCCACCATGCTCTCGCCGGAGAACTCGCCGCTCATCGCCGCGACGAAGGAGCGATCGATCTTCACGTAGTCGAGCGGCAGGCGCTGCAGCAGGCTGAGCGACGAATAGCCGGTGCCGAAATCGTCGAGCGCCAGGTGGCAGCCGAGCGCCTTCAACCGGCGCAGCACGTCCTGGCTGCGCGCCACGTCGCGCATGACGGCGCTTTCGGTGATCTCGATGTGCAGGCAGCCGGCGGGCGCGGCGCAGTCGTTCAGCGCCGCCGTCACCGTCTCGACCAGGTCAGGCGAATCCAGCTGGCGGCTGGAGACGTTGACCGAGACGAACAGGCCGCGTTGCGCGCCGGCGTCGTGCCAGACCTTGGCCTGGCGCAGCGCTTCACGCAGCACGAACTTGCCGATCGGTACGATCAGGCCGCTCTCCTCGGCAACCGGGATGAACTCCAGCGGCGAGATCAGCCCGCGCGTCGGATGCTCCCAGCGCAGCAGCGCCTCGAAGCCGGCGAGCCGGTTGGGGCCAAGCTCCACGATCGGCTGCCAGAACACCCGCAACTCGTCGCGCCCCAGCGCCTGGTGCAGGTCGGCCTCGATGCGCAGCCGGTCGCGGGCGCGGCGCTGCATGTCGGGGTCGAACACCGCTTCCTGGCCGGCGCCGTGCTGGCGCGCCTTGTTGAGCGCGGCGGTCGCGTCCTTGATCAGCTCGTCGGCGGCGACATGGTGCTGCGAGCCCTGGGCCATGCCGATGGACAGCGTCAGCACCACCGATTCGTCGCCCAGCGAGACGGGCTCCTCGGCGGCGCCGCGCACGCGCTGCGCCACGCGCACCAGGTCGGTGTCCTCGCGCATCACGTCGACCAGGATGCACATGGTGGTGTCGCTCATGATGGTCAGCGTATCGGTCATCCGCAGGATGCCGACGATGCGCTGCGCGACCACCCGCTGGACGTTGTCGCAGAACGACTGGCCATAGGCCTCGCGCATGGTCTCGTAGCGGTCGATCTGCAGCAGGATGATGCCGAAGCTGCCGCCCTTGCGCCGGCGCGCCTTCACGATGGACTGGTTGATGCGATCATAGAGCACGATGCGGTTGGGCAGGCCGGTCATCGGGTCGGTCAGCTTGCGCTCGCTGATATCGGTGAGCGAGCCTGCCACCCGCACGGAGTGGCCGTAATTGTCGCGTTGCGAGGTGCCGCGAATCAGGAACCAGCGGTACGACTGGCTCTTGTGCCGCAGCCGGCATTCGACCTGGAAGGCGAGCGAGATGCCTTCGAGGTGATTGCGCAGCTCGCGCTTCACCATCTCGGATTCCTCCGGATGGACCAGCGCCAGCCAGTCCTCCATGGCGCTGAAGCGGTCTTCGGCCTGGTAGCCGAGCAGCTCGCGCCAGCGCGGCGAGAAATAGACGCTGTTGTCGTCCAGGCGCCAGTCCCAGATGCCGTCGCCGGCGCCGCGCACCACCAGGTCGAAACGCTGCCGCTGGTCGACGCCTTCGGCGATCTCGGCGACGCGGGCCATCAGGGCGCGGATGCGGGCCAGCGCCAGGGGCGGATGCATCGGGGATTCAAGGCAATCGTCGGCGCCGGCCTCGAGCGCCTTGGTCATCAGCTCCTCGCCGCCCTTCGCCGTCACCACCACGATCGGCAGGGTGGCGGAGTTCATCGCCTTGCGCAGGCGCGTCACCATGCGCAGCGATTCGTCCGACGCCGCATTGGCATAGAGCACCAGCAGCGCCTTGGGGCGATCCTCCAGCTGGCCTTCCGCCTCGACCAGGTCGGCGATGCGCTCGGCCGGCAGCCCCGCCGCCAGCAGCGCCGCGGCCAGTTCGTCCAGCGCCGGACCCGCGCCTGCCAGGATGACGACATCGGTCATCGCATCGCTCCGCCGCCCCGCGCCGGGCCGCAACGGCATCGGCCACGGGCGGAACCCGCCGCCAATCCACCTTTCGCCTCGTCGGCGCTCATGTCGGCCCTCATGCCTCGGATCAGAGGGTCAGCGTAGCTAGCGCGCCTTAACCCTTCCTTACCGCTACGCACACTTTCCTAGGCCGAAGTCGCGGATTTATTTAGAATTTTAGGAAAACCCCTGGGCATTCCCACCCATCCTCGACCTCACAGGCCCGGGGCGGCACAGATGGCCGAGCCAGAGGAGTCCTGCGCGCCGGCCGCCGCGCCGGATCCGGCCCGACGCATCCATTGCCGTGACGGGTCAAGGGCTTAGGGCCAATCGAAAGGGTAGCCTCTTGGCCTGGGGAGGCCCTGGCATTCGCCTTGCCGCTGCCTATACTGGCGCCCGCTTCGCGGCAGCCCGGGAATGGGCCGGCGCGCGGACCCGGCACAACCCCGACGGCGGACCATGACCACTAGCGAATCCACGATGCCGAGCGGGGCCCCGGTCACCGATCTTTCCCGCCAACCGGTGCACCGCCGGATCCTGGCCATCGCCCTGCCGGCGATCATCGCCAACCTGACCTCGGTGCTGCCGGGGGTGGTCGATACGGCGCTGGTCGGACGGACCGGGACCGCGATCGATCTCGGCGGCATCGCCCTCGGCGCCACCATCACCGGCTTCATCCTGTGGGCCTTCAGCTTCCTGCGCCTCGGCACCGCCGGTTTCGCCGCCCAGGCCTATGGCGCCCATGACGAGAGCGAGCAGCGCTCGAGCTTCCTCCGCGCCCTCGGCCTGGCCCTCATTTTCGGCTTCGCGTTGATCCTGCTCATGGTGCCGCTGGGCAAGCTCGCCTTCACCTTGTTCAACGCCGGCACCGCGTCGCTCGACGTCGCCGGGCGCTACTACTACTACCGGATGTTCGCCGCTCCCTTCGATCTCGTCCTCTATGTCGTGATCGGCTGGCTGCTCGGCCGCCAGCGCGTGCGCGACATGCTGGCGCTGCAATTGCTGCTCAACCTGGTGAACATCGCGCTCTGCTACCTGCTGGTGGTGCGGCAGGGCCTCGGGGTCGACGGCGCCGCGATCGCCACCGCCATCTCCGTCGCTCTCGCCTGTTTCGCCGGTCTCGGACTGGTGCGCCGGCAGTTCCGGGGCCTCGCCCCGCGCGGCGCGGAATCGCGCCTGATCGAATCGGAGAAGCTCCTCGGCCTGATGGCGGTCAACCGCGACATCTTCCTGCGCACCCTGGTGCTGATGGCGTTCCTTGCCTATCTGGTGCGGCTCGGTGCCGAGCGTGGCGATGCGACGTTGTCGGCCAACCACATCCTGTTCGGCTTCATCTCGATCATCGCCCAGGGCCTCGACGGTTTCGCCCAGTCGACGGAGACCCTGGTCGGCCAGGCGATCGGTGCGCGCGACCCACGCCGCCTGTCGCGCGTGGTGCGCGCCGCCAGCCTGTGGTGCCTGGTCTTCGCGCTCGCAATCGGCGCCGCCCTGCACGAATGGGGGCCGGGCCTGCTGCCGCTGTTCACCCACGACGTCGACATCCTGCAGATCGCCGGGGCGCATTTCCTGTGGATCGCAGGCGCGCCGCTGGTCGCGATCTGGTGCTTCCAGCTCGACGGCATCTATTTCGGCGCCACGCGCGGGCGCGAAATCCGCAACGGCATGCTGCTTGCCGTGATCTTTGGCCTGACCGCTGCCCTCACCCTGCCGATCTTCTTCGACAATCACGGCATCTGGGCGGCGCTTTATGTGTTCTATGTCATGCGCGCCATTCCGCTGATCCTCTGGTATCGGCGCATCCCGCGCGCATTGGCGCGCTGATTTCGGGAGGATATCCGATGCCGAGCTTCGATATCGTTTCCAAGACCGACCTCGCCGAGGTCGACAACGCCGTCCAGGGCGTGGTGCGCGAGATCGGCACCCGCTTCGACTTCAAGGGCTCCAAGTGTTCCGTGGAGCGCAAGGAAGCGCTCATCACGCTGCTCGCCGACGACGACATGAAGCTGCGCCAGATGCAGGAGCTGTTGAAGGGCTACATGGTGCGGCGCAAGCTCGACGCCAGCGCCCTCGACTTCAAGGACCCGCAGGCCGCTTCCGGCAACACCCTGCGCCAGGAAGTGAACGTCAAGCAGGGCATCGACCAGACCCTCGCCAAGCGCATCGTCAAGGAGATCAAGGACAGCAAGATGAAGGTCCAGGTCTCGATCCAGGGCGACGAGCTGCGCGTCACCGGCAAGAAGAAGGACGATCTGCAGGACGCAATCGCCTTCGTTCGCGCGATGAAGATCGAGCAGCCGCTGCAGTACCAGAACTTCCGCGACTGAGCTGCCGGGCCAACCACGTCACACGACAGGACCATCATGCCGAAAAAGAATCCCCTCAATCTCAATCCGCTGCAGCTCAAGACCCTGACGCTGTTCCAGGCGCTGTCGCAGATGGAAGGCGTCGCCAAGCCGCATGAAGATCCAAGCGGCGAACCGGGCCACATCATGATCGCCGGCATGCCTCGGCCGCATGGCGACCATTTCCACCTCGGTCCCTACATCGTCCGCGCCCAGGATGCCTCCGGCCTCGCCAATGAAAGCGTCTGGGTGGCGCTGGAGCGCAAGAAGCTGATCAAGTCGCTGTTCCCGTCGGCCTGCGTGCTGACGCCGTCGGGTGCCGCCTATGACACCGGGATGAAGGACCAGGTGCTGCACGAAGGCCATCATTGATGGCGCCTGCTCCGGTTGATCTCGATCTCAGCTATCTGCCGGCGACGGAGATGGCTGCCCGCATCCGCGCCGGCACGCTCACCGTCACCCAGGTGATCGAGAATTCCCTGGCCCGGATCGCCGAGATCAACCCGAAGCTCAATTGCTTCTGCTTCGTCTATCCCGAGGAGGCGCGCGCCCTGGCGGCCGAGCTCGACCGCGAGGCCAGGGCTGGAAAATTCCGTGGTCCCCTGCACGGCGTACCATTTGCCATCAAGGACCTGACCCCGACCAAGGGTAAGCGCACGACGCTCGGGTCCTTTGCCTACGAGCACTGGGTGCCGGATCACGACGCCCCCATCGTCGAGGCGCTGCGCACGGCCGGCGGCATCATGGTGGGCAAGACCACGACGCCGGAATTCGCCTATTCCTCCTTCACCGAGAGCCCGCTCTGGGGCATCACCCGCAATCCGTGGAATCCCGCGCTTTGCGCCGGCGGCTCCTCCGGCGGCTCCGGCGTTGCGGTGGCGACCGGCTGCGTGCCGCTGGCCGAAGGCTCCGACATGGGCGGCTCGGTGCGCATCCCGGCCAGCTTCTGTGGCATCGTCGGGCTGAAACCCAGCTTCGGCCGGATCCCCTTCACCATCCTGCCCAGCGAGTTCGACCAGTTGTCGCATTTCGGTCCGCTCGCCCGCAGTATCGGCGATGCCTGCTTGTTCCTGCAGGCGACCCAGGGCCCGGACGAGCGCGACATCCAGTCGCTGACCGTGCCGCAGGATTTCACCCTGCCCTTCGACACCGATCTCAGCGGCATATCCCTCGCCCTCTGCCTCGATTTCGGCAAGCGCATCTGGCATCCGGAGGTGGAATCCGCGGTGCGCCGCGCCGCACAATCCCTCGCCGCTGCCGGCGCCCGCATCGAGGAGGTGAGCCTGCCCTGGGGCGTCGCGCTCGACGACCTCTGGGCCAAGCATTGGGCCGTGTACCTTGCGACGTTCTTCGGCCACAAGCTGCCGGAATTCCGGGAGAAGATGGATCGCAAGGTGGTCGCCTATCTCGATCGCGGCCTCGCCATGTCGGCGGTCGAATTCAAGAGCCTGGAGATCGAGCGCACCCGCGCCTGGACCGAAGACCTCGCGCCGATCCTCGCGCGCCACCACGCTTTGCTTTGCCCGACCATGGGCCAGCCGCCGGTGCCTCATGGCGGCAACGACCAGCAGTACTGGAGCGTCGATCCCGATGGCGGCTACCGCTGCCTGGACGTGACTTCGGTGTTCAGCCTGTTCGGCATGTGCCCGGCCTTGTCGGTTCCTTGCGGCTGGACCCGCGACAACCTGCCCATGGGCCTGCAGATCGTTGCCCGGCGCCATGACGACCGCCTGGCGCTGCGCATCGGCGCGACGGTGGAGCGACATCTGCCTTGGGCGGAGCGCCGGCCACCGCTCTAGGAACTGCCCGGAATTAACCATCCCGTCCTATTTTTCGCGCATCACCGCACACGTTCTGCGGCAGAAGCCACATCTCCGACGACATCGAGGCATGTCGTTTGCAGCCCATGAATAAATGATGTCTGCGACAATCCGGCTGCGAGTCTGGGTTGACCACCCAGCAACCCCATGTCAGTTTTGTCCTAAATAACAGAAAAATCCCGGCCATTAGGACCGGGAACCGGTGGCTTGGGGAAGCATGTCATGACGTCACCACTTGGGACGGGGATTGTCAGTCAGTTTTCGCCGACGAGCGGGAATCCGTTGATCGACCCGTTCATCGACGGTGGCTATCGCTGGGGGCTCGGCGGCCTGGGCGCGCCGGTCACAATCACCTACAGCTTCCCGCAGAATGGCGCGACCTGGATCGGCGACTACTACGACGGGGAACCGTTCGACGGCTTCCAGGCCTTCAATGCGTCACAGCAGGAGGCGGCGCGACAGGCCCTGGCGACGTGGCAGGACGTCGCCAACATCACCTTCGTCGAGACCGCCGACACACCCACCGACGTGGGGGATATCCGCTTCGGTTTCAGCAATGTCGTCACCAACGATTCCTTTGCCGTCGCCTGGGGGTACTTCCCCTACAGCAACCCCGGCTACGAATTCCCGGAAGCTGGCGACATCTGGTTCGATCCCGCTTACCAGCCGAATTTGCAGATGGCCCCAGGCCAGTTCGGCTTCTCGACGCTGATCCACGAGATCGGCCACGCGCTGGGCCTCGATCACCCCTTCGATGATGGCTTCGGCGAGCCGGTGCTGCCGGCGTCGTTGGACAACAACCAGTACACCATCATGGCGTATGACCGCCATCCCTACACGCTGCTCGAGGCGAGTTCGCCCCTGCTGCTGGATATCCTGGCGATCCAGTACATCTACGGCGCGAACATGAACACGCGCACGGGGAATGACGTCTACACCTTCAACCCCAATACCCCGGTAGTAAAGGCGATCTGGGACGCCGGCGGCATTGACACCATCGACTGCAGCAACTTCACCTGGGGCGTCACGATTGATCTGAACCCGGGGGCGTTCTCCTCGATCTACACCACCTATGACGTCGCCATCGCCTATGGTGCCGTCATCGAAAATGCGACGGGCAGCAGCAATCCAGACAATCTCTTCGGCAGCGAAATCGCCAACGTTCTCATTGGAAATGGCGGCAACGACCAGATCCTCGCATATGGCGGCAATGACAATTTGCAGGGCGGCAGCGGCAACGACATCCTGGATGGCGGCGCCGGCGACGACACGCTCGATGGCGGAATCGGCACGGATCTCCTCCGCGGCGGGGTGGGAAATGATATCTACGTGCTTTTCACTGCGGGTGACACGATCGATGAGGAAGGCAACAAGGACACCGCCGATCAGGTGTTTTCCGCCGTGGCGGTCAATCTCGCCACCCTCGGCAAGGGCGCGATCGAGAACGCGGCGCTGATCAGCAACGCGAACCTGTCGATGACGGGGAATGCCTCGGCCAATGTGCTGATCGGTGGCGAGGGCAACAACACCATCAACGGCGCCGGCGGCGACGACGTTCTGGCCGGCCAGGGCGGCAACGACACGCTGACCGACACCCTGGGCAACAACATCATCTACGGCGGCACCGGCAACGACGTGATCACCGCCGGCAACGGCAACGACATCCTGCTGGGCGAGGCCGGCATCGATACGCTGAACGGCGGCGGCGGCAACGATCAGCTCTATGGCGGCGACGGCGCCGACAAGCTGAACGGCGGCGCCGGCAACGACTTGCTGCTGGGTGGGCTGGGGGCCGATGTCATGGTCGGCGGCACCGGCAGCGACATC
>JBGAGP010000074.1:0-23840 GCA_044226685.1 Dongiaceae bacterium | reverse complement strand
ATCGATGATCGGCCGCCTGAAGCGGCGGGCCGAATTCCTTCAGGTGGCGGCGGCAAATCGCAAGTGGGTCGCCCCCGGATTGATCCTTCAGGTCCGCCGCCAGCCAGAACCACAGACAGCAGAAACCGAAGCCGCCGCGGTCCCCGCGGTGGCTGAAGTGATTCGTGCCGAACCGATCCGGGTCGGCTTCACCGCCAGCCGCAAGGTCGGCAATGCGGTGAAGCGCAACCGCGCCCGCCGGCGCCTGCGCGCGGTGGCCGAGCAGGTGCTGCCCGCCCATGCCGATGCGGGCCATGACTTCGTGCTGATCGCGCGCCCGGCCACTGTGGATCGCGCTTTTCCATCCCTCATCGGCGACCTGGTCGCCGGGCTGAAGCGGCTGAAACTCTATCACGACGACGCGGCGGGGGCGGCGGCATGAGAGCGACCCTCAGCGCCCTGCTGATCGCGCCGATCCGGCTCTACCAGTGGACGCTGTCGCCGCTGCTGGGCGTCAATTGCCGCTACGCGCCGAGTTGCTCTGAATATGCCGCCGAAGCGATCGCGGCGCATGGGCCGCTGCGCGGGCTGTGGCTCGCCGCGCACAGGATTTCCCGCTGTCATCCCTGGGGCGGTTCGGGCTATGACCCGGTACCACCGCTTTCCGCTTGTCATCACCCAGCCCACGAACCCTGCCATAAGGTCGCCCGCGACGAGGCCTTCGGGCCGCAGCGCGTCCCTCATTGAAGACATCCGAGCTCATGGAAAACCGCAATCTCTTCGTCGCCATCGCCCTTTCCATCGTCATCGTGATCGGCTGGACGCTCTTCGTTCAGCCGCACATGCCGCAGAGCCCGGCGCCGCAGCAGCAGTCCGCGGAGCAGTCCGGGCAGCAAGCCGGGCAGCCGGCAGCTCAAGCGGGCCAGCAGGCGGCCCCGCTGGAGGGCGGCCGCACGGTGCTGAGCCGTGACGAGGCGCTGAAGGAAAGCCCGCGCGTCAGCATCGACAACCCGCGCCTCAAGGGCTCGATCGCGCTGAAAGGCAGCCGCATCGACGACCTGGTCCTCAAGGAGTACCGCGAGACCGTCGATCCGCAGAGCGCCAACATCGTGCTGTTCTCGCCGCTCGACAGCGAGCACGCCTATTACGCCGATTTCGGCTGGATCAGCGCCGATTCCAAGGTCGCGCTTCCCAACGGCGAGACGCTGTGGCAGGCCGACGGCGACGCGCTGACCCCCGGCCACCCGGTCACCTTGACCTGGAACAACGGCCAGGGCCTCACCTTCGCGCGCAAGTTCGAGATCGACGCCGACTACCTGTTCACGGTGAGCGAGACGGTGACCAACAGCAGCGGCGCCGCGGTCGAGATTTCGCCCTTCGGCCGCATCATCCGCTACGGCACGCCGCAGAACGCCAGCCAGACCTATGTGCTGCACGAGGGCCCGATCGGCGTGTTCGACGGCACGCTGAAAGAGGAAAAATACAAGTCGGTGAAGAGCGAAGCCGAGGATGGCGGCAAGTTCACCTATCCCTCGACCGGCGGCTGGATGGGCATCAGCGACAAGTATTGGCTGGCGAGCCAGATCCCGGCGCAGGACGAGGCGCTGACCGGCAACATGTTCTACGACCCCAAGGGCGATTTCTACCAGGTCGATTTCGCCGCCGCCGCACGCCAGGTGCCGGCCGGCGGCAACGTGACCCGCCAGCAGTATCTCTTCGCCGGCGCCAAGGTGGTCAACATCCTGGCCAAGTATCGCGACGCGATTCCCGCGCCCCTGTTCGATCGCGCCGTCGATTTCGGCTGGTTCTTCTTCCTGACCAAGCCGCTTTTCGTCATCCTCGACACCATCTACCGCTTCGTCGGCAATTTCGGCATCGCCATCCTGTGCCTGACCGTGCTGGTCAAGGCGGTGATGTTCCCGCTCGCCAACAAATCCTATCGCTCGATGAGCAAGATGAAGCTGCTGCAGCCCAAGATGACGGAGCTGCGCGAGAAATACGGCGAGGACCGCGCCAAGCTCAACGCCGAGATGATGCAGCTCTACAAGCGCGAGAAGGTCAACCCGGCCGCCGGCTGCCTGCCCATCGTGGTGCAGATCCCGGTATTCTATTCGCTCTACAAGGTGCTCTACGTCACCATCGAGATGCGGCACGCGCCGTTCTTCGGCTGGATCCACGACCTTTCGGCGCCGGACCCCACCAGCATCCTCAACCTGTTCGGCCTGATCCCCTGGGACTACCACGCCGCTCTGGCGCTGCCGATGGCGGGCTCCCTGCTGCACATCATCTCCATCGGCGTCTGGCCGCTGATCTACGGCTTCACCATGTGGCTGCAGATGCGCCTCAACCCGACGCCGCCCGACCCGGTGCAGGCCAAGATCTTCGGCCTGATGCCGATCATCTTCACCTTCATGATGGCGCAGTTCTCGGTCGGGCTGATGATCTACTGGGCGTGGAACAACGCGCTTTCCATCGCCCAGCAGCGCCTGATCATGTGGCGGCTGGGAGTGCGGCCCTGACCGCGCCCCAGCTGACGACGCCAGATGGCGCCTGGCTGTTCGCGCAGGAGTGCCAGTTCGTCGCCGGCGCCGACAGCGTCGAGCGGCTGCCGCCGCCCGGCCTGCCCGAAGTGGCCTTCGCCGGCCGCTCCAATGTCGGCAAATCGAGCCTGCTCAACGCGCTGACCGGGCGCAAGACCCTGGCGCGCGTCTCCAACACGCCGGGGCGCACGCAGCAGATCAATTTCTTCCAGCTCGGCCGCCAGTTGATGCTGGTCGATCTGCCCGGCCACGGCTACGCCAAGGTATCGAAGACCAAGGTCAAGGGCTGGACCCGGCTGACCGAGGCCTTCATCCGCGGCCGGCCGAACCTGCAGCGCGTGCTGCTGCTGGTCGATTCCAAGGTCGGGCTCAAGGACGCCGATCTGCCGCTGATGGATTTGATGGACGAGGCCGGCCTTTCCTACCAGGTGGTGATGACCAAGGCCGACAAGCCGAAGCCGGCCGAGCTTGCCGCGATGAAGGAAAGCCTGGCCCGGCAGCTGGCGCGCCGCCCGGCCTGCCATCCGGAGATCCCGGTCACCAGCGCGACGGACGGCACCGGCCTCGCCGAGCTGCGCGAGGCGCTCGCCGTCTTTGCCGTGGCCGAAGTGTCGCAGCGCCGCGGCTGAGGCGGCGCGGCCCCGCAGGCCGCTTGATTTCCGCCGCCGGACTCCGCATGTTCGGCGCGCTTTTTCTCAGGGTTGCCGGCCGTCCGGAACTTTCGGCCCGGATCGTTCGGCTCAGGGGGAACCAGGAACGCGATGTCCCAGATCAACTACACCGACACCAAGCATTGGCTGCGCACGGCGCGGACGCTGACCGACGCCCTGCCCTACATGCAGAAATATGCCGGCAAGCGCTTCGTCATCAAGTTCGGCGGCCACGCCATGGTCGACCCGGAACTGTCACGCGTCTTCGCCGAGGACATCGCCCTGCTGCGCCAGGTCGGCATCCTGCCCATCGTGGTGCATGGCGGCGGGCCGCAGATCAGTTCCATGCTGAAGCGCCTCGGCATCGAGAGCAAGTTCGTCGACGGCTTGCGCGTCACCGACGCCGCCACCGTCGAGGTGGTCGAGATGATCCTGACCGGCTCGATCAACAAGCAGATCGTGGCCGCGATCAACGCCGAGGGCGGCCGCGCCATCGGCCTCTCCGGCAAGGACGACAATTTGCTGATGGCCAGGCCCGCCGAGATGGTCAAGGACGGCCAGCGCGTCGATCTCGGCTTCGTCGGCGAGCCCGACAAGGTCAATCCGCGCATCATCGAGTATCTCGAGGATGCCGGCATCGTCCCGGTGATCGCGCCCGTCGGCTTCGGCCCCGATGGCAAGACCTACAACATCAACGCGGATACCGCCGCCGGCGCCATCGCCGGCGCCGTCGGCGCGTCGCGCCTGCTGGCGCTGACCGATGTGCCGGGCGTGCTCGACAAGCAGGGCCAGCTGGTGCCCGAACTGACCGCGAGCCAGGTGCGTGCGCTGGCCGCCGACGGCACCATCTCCGGCGGCATGATCCCGAAGCTGGAAACCTGCCTGATGGCGGTCGAGCGCGGCGTCGAAGCCGCCGTCATCCTCGACGGCCGCGTGCCGCACGCCATGCTGCTGGAAATCTTCACGCCCCAGGGCGTCGGCACGCTGGTGACCAAGGGCTAGGGTGCCGGTGCGGTTCGCAGACCTCCTGGACTCCCTACCGAACGGCCTCCACGATGCGCAGCTGCGGCGCTTCGAGATGGACTATGTCCGCAAAGAGCTGACGTTCGACCTCGACGTCTGGATCGGCGACATGAACGCGCGGGTCCGAGAGCTCTATCGCCCCGCCCGACTTACACTGGAGAACGTGGCGTTCCTCGTGATTGAGCCGCCACATCCGGACTATCCGTGGGACGAGCCCGGGGAAATCCGGATCGATGCCGGTGTGGGCCAACCCACTCAGTCCTCCTCCAAGCTTCCGGACGCACCGGACGGTGCGTCAGTTGCGTGGATGTATCTGGAGGACTTGAACACATTTCTTGTTTTCGCGACGGCAAGTGCGTCGCTCGACTGGACGGGCCCGGAATACGCTCGCGGCTAGCACGCCGAGAACTCCGCCGTCATGGCAAGGCTTGGCCTTGCCATCCACGCGTTTCTTGCAGTTGGAACACGCGCTCGCATACAGATTCGTGGATCCCAAGGTCCAGCCTTGGGATGGCGATCGAGTTTGTGGCGATGAAAGCTATGCCTCTTTACTCCGCGCCGAACAGCCCCAGCTGCCATTCCATCTCCGCCGGGGTCAGCGGGTAGTCGGTGCCGCCGCGCAGCTGTAAGGCGCTTCGGCACCGCCCAAGCCGCGCGCGGTTGCGTCATTCCGCATAACGCGGGCAAGATCGGCGAGGTGCAAGTCGCGGGGGTTCATGTGGGCAGTGATCCAGCTTTATTCCTGTTTATCGCGGCTGCGTCGGCGGGCCTCTTTGGCGTGAGCGCCTGGCTCAGAGCCAGGGAGCTCCGCCGCGCCGAGTATATTCGCACCTTCCGCTTCCCCCGCGGCTTGTTCGGCAAGCTGCATCAGCGCTACCCGGACCTGTCACGCAAGGACATCGCCCTGGTGTCTCGAGGCCTGCGTCAGTTCTTCATCGCGTATCTGATGAGCGGCCGCCGATACGTGGCCATGCCGTCCCGGGTCGTCGACGACCTGTGGCACGAGTTCATCCTGTATACGCGGGACTACCAGGCATTCTGTAACCTGGCCTTCGGAGATTTTCTGCACCATACGCCAGCCGCCGCCCTCGATCCGCGCCGCAAGCAGAGCAACGAGGGGCTGCGCCGCGTGTGGTGGTACGCGTGCAAATACGAGAACATCAACGCCACGAACCCGACGCGTCTGCCGCTGCTGTTCGCTCTCGACGGCAAGCTGAATGTCCTCAACGGATACCTCTATCAGCCTGACTGCGAAGCACTGCGCCGGAGTGGCGTGCTCGATACGCAATGCGCCAGTGATTTCAGCAGCACCCACATCGACGGCACGCTCGCCGGTTTCGGGAAGCCGCGCACAAATGCCGCCAGCGGCTGTGGCGGCGGGTGCGGCGGCGGAAGTAGTTGTGGCGGTGATGGCGGGTGCGGCGGCGGCGACTAGCTACTCCGCGCCGAACAGCCCCAGCTGCCACTCCATCTCCGCCGGGGTCAGCGGGTAGTCCGTCCCGCCGCGCGGGTTGAGGGCGGCGGTGGGCGGGATGTGGGCGATGCGGAGCTGCAGCTGCAGCGCCTGGCGCATGGAGAGCTTGGCGCGCCAAGCCAGCGCCGTCACCGCCTTGGCGCTTTTCGAGGCGAGGATGCTGGAGACCGTGGCGGCCGGCAGGTCCGCGTCGCGCGACAGCACCGCGGCGATCGCCTCCTGCTTGCCGGCGGCGATGGCGGCGTTGATGGCGTCCTCGCTCACCGGCACCTTGTCGCCGGCGCCCTCCGTGGACAGGCGCTTCTGCACCGCCGTGGCCACGTCGCGCGCCGTCGCCTCGTCGAGGTCCGGGCGCTTCTGCAGTATCTCGAGCAGGCTCTTGCCGACGAATTCGGCCAGGCGCCGCATCGCCTTCGTCGGCAGCTTGGGCCGCTCCACCAGCGGCTCGTGCCAGGTCGGCTGCTTCGGCGCCTGGTCGAGGATGCGGTCGAGCGTGTCCTCGCGGATCTGCGCGCTGCCGTTCTCCAGCAGCTTGCGCACCGTCGCCGATTCCAGCGGATCCTGCATCACCGCCACGACCACCGCGTCGCTCACCGTCCCGGTCAGCTCGCGCCGCTTGGCGATGGCAGTGAGCGCGCCCTTGATCGGCGCGGCGGCGATGATCTCCAGCAGGTCCTCGTCCGACAGCAGCGGCGAGAATTCCAGCACCGGCCCGGCGACCTTGATCTCGATGTCGCGGGCCAGCTTCTGGATCACCGCGATCGGGGCATTCACGACGTCCTTGAGGGCCTCGGCCACGATCTGGCGCACCCGCACCGCCTGGTCGCGCGCCAGCGCCTCGATCACCTGGTTGGTGATCTCGCGGATGCGCTCCTTCTCCTGGGGGTCGAGGTCGGGGACCATGGCGCCGATCTTGCCGGCCAGCCTCTCGCGCACCGAGACGTCGGCATCCTTGGTCAGCAGCAGATCGGCGTGGCGCGGCGTCTCGCGGTTCTCCGCCACCGCGCGGCGCACCTCGGCCGAGGAATCCTCGGCCAGATAGAACAGGATCTCCGGCGCCAGGCCGCGGCTCAGCGCCAGGTTGCGGCGGATATCCGCATCGGGATCGGCGGCGAGGCGCTTGGCCTTCTCGTAGTCCATTGTTTCCACTCTACTCATCGATCAAGGCGACGCCGCCCTTGGTGCCGTGCTTCACCTTGTACATGGCGCGGTCGGCGCGCTCGAGCACGTCCGCGTCGTTGGCCGGCCGGTCGGCATGCAGCAGCGCGATGCCGATGGAGAAGCCGACCGGCTTTTCCGCGCCTGGCGCGAAACGCCGCAGGTCGCCCGCCGCCTGGACCAGCTGCTCGCCGCGCCGCCTGGCCTCGGCGCCGTCGACGCGGGCCAGCCAGATGGCGAATTCGTCGCCGCCCAGCCGGCCGACCAGGTCGCCGGCGCGCACCGAGCGGCGCAGCAGCTCGGCCGCGGCCTTCAGCGCCGCATCGCCCTGGCCGTGGCCGTGGCGGTCGTTGATCTGCTTGAAATTGTCGAGGTCGACATAGAGCAAAGCGCCGTCGAGCTTCGCGATCCGGGCCGCCGCCATGGCCTTGGCCAGGCTGGCGTCGAAGCCGCGCCGGTTGAGCAGCCCGGTCAGCACATCGGTCTCGCTCAGGCGGGCCAGCGTCTCCTGCTCCACCGCCTGGGCGACGGCGACCGCCAACTGATCGGTCAGCTCGCGCAGCAGGAAGCGGTCGTCCTCCGGCCAGTCGGGATGGTCGAAGCCGCGGCCCAGCACCAGCAGGCAGTTCAGCTGGCCGCGAATGTCGCCGGGAATGGCAAGGACATATTGCCCGCCGATCGCCCGGCTTGCCGGCTTGTGGGAGGCAAGCGCCTCCTCCGCCACTGCTTCCGGCGCCACGGCGGCGCCGAAGGCGGCCAGCGCGTCCCCCAGCCGGTCGCCGGAGATCGCATGCAGCGCCGCCCCAGTGGCGCCGGTCGCCTGGGCCGCGGTCTCCACGCCCAAAGCGAGGGCGGCCTTCGGATCGGCGGCCTCGCGCAGGGCGCGGAACAGGCGGATCAAGGACCGTTCGCGATGCCTGGCATCGGCCAGGGCGGTATCGCGTTCCTGCTCCGCCGTCACGTCGCGGCAGGCGCCACGCACGCAGAGGAACTCACCCGCCTCGTCGAACACCGCCCGGGCGGTCAGGTGCAGGCAGACCGGCCGCCCGTCGGCGGTCTTGGCCCAGATCAGGCGGCCCTCGGGCGGGGATTCGGTCTGGAAATGCTCGCCATCCTCCGGCGACAGGGTGAGGCTGGCGGGGTCCTGGCCCAGCAATTCAGCGGTGCTGCGGCCCAGCGCGCCAGTGCTGGTGACGAAGCTGAAGCGGCCGGCCGCATCGGTTTCCCAGGCGAAGTCGCAGGCCAGTTCGAGCAGTTCGCGGAGCCGCTGGCGGGATTCGATCAGCGCCTGGCGCAGGGCGCGGTCAAGCTCGTGCGCGCCGCCCGGCAACGCCTCGGGCGCCGTGGCGGCTGGGCTCTTGCCGGATTCCGGGCCGGGTGCTGGAACAGCCATGCCCGGAGCCTGAAACCTCGGCCTTAATTCGCGGTTAAGCGTCGCTCCCGAAATGCCAGGCTGGGTCTTGCGCCGCTAGGCTCGGCTCCGTAACGTGCCCGCCGGTCCGGTGGCCTGGAATCCTTAGGAAAAATGCGGCTTCGTGACGTCGATTGCTGGGTTTTCGACCTGGATAACACGCTTTATCCGGCGTCCTGCCGGCTGTTCGACCAGGTCGACCGGCGGATCGGGGAATATGTTCAGCAATTGCTGAAGCTGGACCCGGTCGCCGCGCGGGCGCTGCAGAAGCAGTATTTCCGCGACCACCGCACCACCCTCAACGGGCTGATGATCCACCACAAGATCCGGCCCGAGGAGTTCCTGGAATTCGTCCACGCCATCGACCTATCGCCGGTGGCCGAGGACGCCAGGCTGGACGCGGCGCTGCAGAAGCTGCCGGGGCGCAAGGTCATCTACACCAACGGCTCCGTCCGCCATGCCGAGAACGTCATGGGCAAGCTCGGCGTCGCCAGGCACTTCGACGACATCTTCGACATCGCCGCCGCCGGCTATGTGCCGAAGCCGGAGATTTCCGCCTATCGCGCCATGCTCGAACGCCACGGCATCGACCCGAAGCGCGCCGCGATGCTGGACGACATGCCGCGCAACCTGGCGCCGGCGGCCGAGCTCGGCATGACCACGGTCTGGGTCAAGACCGACGTCGACTGGGCGCAGCCCGAGAGCGAGACCGGTTTCATCCATCACACCGCCGAGAACCTGGCGGACTGGCTACACGAGATCAGCGGGGACGACAGCAAGCCATGAACACGACGGAACTGCAGGCGACCATCGACGCGGCCTGGGAGCGCCGCGC
Organism: Dongiaceae bacterium; assembly: GCA_044226685.1. Lineage (GTDB taxonomy): Bacteria > Pseudomonadota > Alphaproteobacteria > Dongiales > Dongiaceae > Dongia_A. Next base: position 14,770 of record JBGAGP010000074.1, on the reverse strand, counting down.
CGAGATCAATCCGGAGAGCGACGGCGATGTGCGCGACGCGGTGCATGCCGCGCTGGGCGCGCTGGACCGCGGCGAGCTGCGCGTGGCCGAAAAGCGTGACGGCAAGTGGCACACCAACCAGTGGCTGAAGAAGGCGGTGCTGCTGTCCTTCCGCCTGGCCGATTCGGAGCTGATCGGCGGCGGCGGCACCTACCCGCATTTCGGCGAGGCCGGCTGGTACGACAAGGTGCCGTCGAAATTCGCCGGCTGGAGCGCCGATCACTTCCGCAGCGCCGGTTTCCGCGCGGTGCCCAATTGCGTGGTGCGCCGCAGCGCCTATGTCGCCCCCGGCGTCGTCTTGATGCCGAGCTTCCTCAATGTCGGCGCCTATGTCGACAGCGGCACCATGGTCGACACCTGGGTCACCATCGGTTCCTGCGCCCAGATCGGCAAGAACTGCCACATCTCCGGCGGGGTCGGCATCGGCGGCGTGCTGGAGCCGATCCAGGCCGGGCCCGTGGTCATCGAAGATAACTGCTTCATCGGCGCGCGTTCCGAAGTGGTCGAGGGCGTGGTGGTGGGCGAAGGCTCGGTCATCTCCATGGGCGTCTTCATCGGCGCCTCGACCAAGATCATCGACCGCAACACCGGCGAGGTGCATATGGGCAGGGTGCCGCCCTATTCCGTCGTCGTCTCCGGCTCGATGCCCGGCAAGCCCTTCCCCAACAACGAGATGGGCCCCAGCCTCTATTGCGCCGTGATCGTCAAGCGCGTCGACGAGCAGACCCGGTCGAAGACCTCGATCAACGAATTGCTGCGGGATTGAGGTGGAGCACCGTGCCCGCGTCGCTGACAACGAGGTTGTTTAACGCAAGAAGCGTCCCCTTCCCCCCTTGCGGGGGAAGGCAGCGGAGGCTTGGCGAGCAGAGCGAGCCTAGCCGCAGCCGGATGGGGGGGCGCGTCCTGCGGATGCGCATCGCCGGAGGCGATGAGAAGCGAAGATTGCTCCCGGATAGACGCGGTGCTGCAACACCCCCCTTCCCACCCTTCCCCCGGCCCGTCGGCGCATGCCGACATCCGTCGGCGTGGGGGGGAAGGAGCAGACCGAGCGAAGCGAAACAGTGACAATTCAGCCCATCGACCCCATCGCCCTTGCACAGGCGCTGATCCGCTGCCCCAGCGTGACGCCGGCGGATGCGGGTGCGCTGGATGTGCTCGGTGCCGCGCTGGCGCCGCACGGCTTCGTCAACCGGCGCATGCCGTTCCAGGCGCCGGGCACGGCGCGTATCGATAACCTGTTCGCCAAGGTCGCCGGCAAGAGCCGCCACAGCAACGAGGGCCGGCATTTCTGCTTCGCCGGGCATTCCGACGTGGTGCCGGTCGGCAACCGCGCGGGCTGGAGCGTCGATCCCTTCGGCGCGGAAATCGTCGACGGCAGGCTCTACGGCAGGGGCGCCGCCGACATGAAGGGCGCCGTCGCCGCCTTCGCCGCGGCCGCGTCGCGCTTCCTGGCGAAACGCAAAGGCGAATTCGCCGGCGCCATCTCGCTGCTCATCACCGGCGACGAGGAAGGCCCCTCGGTCAATGGCACCAGGCCGATGCTGGAAACGCTGGCCGCCGAGGGCGAGCGTTTCGATGCCTGCGTGGTGGGGGAGCCGACCAATCCCAGGCGCCTGGGCGAGATGGCGAAGATCGGCCGGCGCGGCTCCTGGACCGGGCATCTGACCGTCAAGGGCGTGCAGGGCCACATCGCCTATCCGCATCTGGCCGACAACCCGATCCATCGCCTGGCGCGCATGGTCGTGGCGCTGACGGAGACGCCGCTCGATCCCGGCACCGCGCATTTCGAGCCGAGCACGTTGCAGCTCTCCACCATCGATGTCGGCAATCCGGCCACCAACGTGATCCCGGCCGAGGCGCGCGCCAGCTTCAACAGCCGCTTCAATGACGGCTTCAACCCGGCAACGCTGGAAGCGGAAGTGCGCCGGCGCCTCGATTCCGTCGGCGGCACCTATGACCTCCGCGTGGAATGCTCCGGCGTCTCTTTCGTCACCCCGCCGGGCGATCTCAGCACGCTGCTGCGCGACGCGGTGCAGGCGGAGACCGGGCTCGACCCCGAACTCTCCACCACCGGCGGCACCTCCGATGCGCGCTTCATCAAGGACTACTGCCCGGTGATCGAGTTCGGCCTGACCGGCCAGACCATGCACAAGGTCGACGAGAATGTCGCCCTCGCCGAACTCGCGGCCCTGAGCCGGATCTACGAGCGCATGCTCGATGCCTACTTCCATGCCTAGCTGGATCGAGTTCCGCCTCGCCTGCCGCGGGCTCCTGTTGCTGGCGCGCTTCGACCCCGGCTTCCTGCGCTATTTCGACCGCTCGGCAGCCGGCGCGCTGCGCTCGTTCTGGCTGGCGCTGCCGACCCTGCCCATCAGCCTGTTGCACGACTGGCTCGCGGCGCCGCATCCGCTGCCCAGCCCGGGACTCTTCTTTGCCGCCGAGATCGTGGGATACGCGATGGGCTGGATCGTGTTCCCGCTGCTGCTGCTCGGCCTCGGCAAGGCGCTTGAGCGCGAGGCGGAGATGCCGGGCGCCATCGCGATCTGCAACTGGGGCACGCTCGTCGGCATCGCGCTCTACGCCCCGCCATCCATCGTCCTGGCGCTCGACCAGGATTCGGGCATTGGCCACGTTCTTGGTTTTCTCGCCATCGGCTTTGCCCTGGCGATCAAAGGCTTCCTGCTGAAGCAGTGCCTGCGCCTGCAAACATGGCAAGCGGCGACCCTGGTCGCCCTGGACGTCGTGTTAAGTATTGCGCTCGACGACCTGATGCGGATTCTCGGCGACATTCCCGCCAACGCCGCCGGCGCCGCCTGACGCCGGGCCCCGCCCTCCAGGGCCTGCAAATTCCCCCTGGCATGCCGCCCGGCTGCGCTATAATCGATCCGACCGGCGATCAACCGACGGCGGCAAGAAACGGCGGAATCGCCCGCGGCCCCGCATTGGGGCTCTCATTTCTGGGAATGAGCGCGCGTGAACTTCCATACCGGGCATGATCCGATTCTGATGGCGCTCTCTGTCCTGATCGCGATTCAGGGCAGCTTCGTCTCGCTGGTGCTGGCGCGCGAGGTCGACCGCTTCGAGGGCGCGCGCCGGCGCCTGGTGCTGGCGATGTCGGCGGTGACGCTGGGCTCCTCGATCTGGGCCATGCATTTCATCGGCATGCTGGCCTATTACATGCCGGCCGAGGTCAGCTACGACCTGTTCCTGACCCTGCTCTCCTTCCTCATCGCGGTGCTCGCCGTCGGCATCGGCTACGGCGTGATGACCGTAATCCCCAACGGCAACTGGCGCGACGTGGCGGCGGCGATGTTCACCGGCGGCGGCATCGCCGGGATGCACTATGTCGGCATGACGGCGCTGACCGGGCCGATCGATGTCGTCTATCAGGCGCTGTGGGTCATGATCAGCGTGCTGATCGGCATCGTCGCGGCCGGCATCAGCCTGCACCTCGCCTTCGGCACCCGGCTGCAGGCGCGCGCCGCGCTGGGCGCCGCGGTCATGGGCCTCGCCATCTCCGGCATGCACTACGCTGCCATGTACGGCACGGTGATCACGCCGACCTCCCTGGTCGGCGCGGCGGCGACCCATGTGCTGGACCGCAACCTGCTCGCCATCGTGGTGGCCATCGTCGCCTTCATCATCTGCGCCACCTCGATGCTGCTGCTGGTGCCGCCGGGCGCCCGGGCTGAAGCGGCGGGCGACGAGTCCCTGGTGTGGGAGCGCGCGATCATCCAGGGGGTGCCCCCATCCGCTCCAGCCAACGACGTGGCCGCCGGACCCGGCTTGCCGGGCAAGGAAGCGGCGCGCATCCCCGTCCAGGCCGGCACCGGCAAGCTCCTCCTCGACCCGGCCGCGATCTGGGCGATCCGTGCCGACGGCCGCTACACCCATGTCCAGGATTCGGAGCGGGAGTATTTCTGCAACCTGTCGATCACCGAGCTGGAGACCCGGCTCGACCCGCAGCAATTCTTCCGCGTGCACCGCTCCCATATAGTACAGCTGCATTGCGTGAAATCGGTCCGGCGCCGGGGCGACGGCGCCGTGGTCATGGTGGGCGAGACCGCAATTCCGGTCAGCCGCAACGCCTTGCCCAAGCTGAAGGCCCGGCTCCGGAGCCCAGAGCGGCCCAAAGTGTCACGACAAGAGGCAATCTCCCTGTCGTAATTCGTGCGGATTCACCCGCCTCTCGTGCCCTAGCCCGCCACTTCGTGCCCCCGCGCCTGCGACCTCCGGGCGCACCTCCTAGAGTCTCCCAATCCAAGAGCGCGATCACGCGCCGGGACCATAGCTCGGTCGAACTCGAGCATAGCTCTCTGGGAGGAGCCACATGATACCGGGTCGTTTCACCTATCACCGGCCGGCCTCGGTCGGCGAGGCGGTCAAATTGCTGGCCGACCTTGGCGAGGACGCCCGCCCGCTCGCCGGCGGGCACAGTCTTATTCCGATGATGAAGCTGCGCCTGGCGCAGCCGGAGCATCTGGTCGATCTGAGCCGGATCGGCCTCAAGGGCATCCGCTCCGAGGGCGCCGACATCGTCCTCGGCGCCATGGCCACCCAGGCGGAGATTCTGGGGTCCGCCCTGCTCCGCGAGAAGGCCCCGATCCTGCAGGAAGCCGCCCAGGTCATCGCCGACCCGCAGGTGCGCTACCAGGGCACGATCGGCGGCAATGTCGCCAACGGCGACCCGGGCAACGACATGCCGGGCCTGATGCTGTGCCTCGACGCCCGCTACACCCTGAGCGGCCCCAAGGGCAATCGCCAGGTCGCGGCGCGCGACTTCTACGAAGCCGCCTTCTTCACCAAGCTGCAGCCGGGCGAGATCCTGACCGAGATCCGCTTCGCCGCCCCCGCCGCCGGCCACGGCTGGGCCTATGAGAAGCTGAAGCGCAAGATCGGCGACTACGCCGTCGCCGCGGCGGCCGTGCTGCTGACTATGTCGGGCGGCAAGTGCAGCGGCGCGACCATCGCCCTCACCAACGTCGCGCAGACGCCGCTGCTGGCCGCCGACGCCGCCAAGGCGCTGGTCGGCACGGCGGTGGACGAAGCCGCGATCGCGGCGGCCGCCAAATCCGCCATGGCGATCTCCGATCCCACCACGGATACCCGCGGGCCGGTCGAATACCGCCGCTCGGTCCTGGGCGTCATGGTGCGCCGCGCCGTCGCCCGCGCCAAATCCCGCGCCCGCTAGAAGGAGCCGATCATGAGCAACCCAGCCAAGACGCGGGTGACGATCAACATCAACGGCAAGGACATGTCGGCGGAGGTTGAGCCGCGCACCCTGTTGATCCACTTCCTGCGCGAAAACCTGAACCTGACCGGGCCGCATATCGGCTGCGAGACCAGCCATTGCGGCGCCTGCACCGTCGACATCGACGGACGCTCGGTGAAATCCTGCACCCTCTTCGCCGTGCAGGCGGAGGGCGCCAAGGTCGTCACCATCGAGGGCATGGCCGCGGCGGACGGTTCGCTGCATCCGCTGCAGGCGGCCTTCGCCGAGCATCACGGCCTGCAATGCGGCTTCTGCACCCCGGGCATGATCACGCGCGCCTATCGCCTGCTGCAGGAGAATCCGAATCCGACCGATGACGAGATTCGCCACGGCATCGCCGGCAATCTCTGCCGCTGCACCGGCTACCAGAACATCGTCAAGGCAATCCGCTCGGCCGCCCAGGTGATGGCCGGCCAGCCCCGCAAGGAGGCCGCAGAATGAACGCGCCAATTCCGACCCGCGCCGAGCGCGAGGCCGCCCTCAAGGGCATGGGCTTTTCCCGCCGCCGCACCGAGGACGCCCGCTTCATCCAGGGCAAGGGCAATTACGTCGACGACATCAAGCTGCCGGGCATGCTGTTCGGCGATTTCGTCCGCTCGCCCTACGGCCATGCGCGGATCAAGAAGATCGACGTCAGCAAGGCGGCGGCACTCCCCGGTGTGGTCGCGGTGCTGACCGCCGAGGAGCTGAAGCCGGTCAAGCTGCACTGGATGCCGACCTTGGCCGGCGACGTGCAGATGGTACTGGCCGACGGCAAGGTGCTGTTCGCCAACCAGGAAGTGGCCTTCGTCGTTGCCCAGGACCGCTACATTGCCGCCGACGCGGTGGAGCTGGTCGAGGTGGAGTATGAGCCGCTGCCGCCGCTGGTCGACCCCTTCAAGTCCATGGCGCCGGATGCACCGGTCCTGCGCGAGGACATCAAGGACAAGAAGGACGGGGCGCACGGCCCGCGCAAGCACCCCAACCACATCTTCGAATGGACCATCGGCGACAAGGTGGCGGCCGACAAGGCCTTCGCCGACGCCCCGGTGACGGTGAAGGAGCTGATCTCGTACCAGCGCGTGCATCCGATGCCGCTGGAGACCTGCGCCTCGGTCGCCTCGATGGACAAGATCAAGGGCGAGCTCACCGTCTGGGGCACCTTCCAGGCGCCGCATGTGGTGCGCACGGTGGCGGCGATCCTCTCCGGCATCCCGGAGCACAAGATCCGCGTCATCTCGCCCGATATCGGCGGCGGCTTCGGCAACAAGGTCGGCGTTTATCCGGGCTACGTCTGTTCGATCGTTGCCTCGATCGTCCTGGGCGTGCCGGTGAAATGGGTCGAGGACCGGCTGGAGAACCTGTCCGCCACCGCCTTCGCCCGCGACTACCACATGACCACGGAACTGGCGGCGACCAAGGACGGCAAGATCCTGGGTCTGCGTTGCCATGTGCTGGCTGATCACGGCGCCTTCGACGCCTGCGCCGACCCGACCAAGTGGCCGGCCGGCTTCTTCAACATCGTCACCGGCTCCTATGACATCCCGGCGGCGCATGTGGCGGTGGACGGCGTCTATACCAACAAGGCGCCGGGCGGGGTGGCCTATCGCTGCTCCTTCCGAGTCACCGAGGCAGCCTATGCCATCGAGCGCATCGTCGACGTCCTGGCGCAGAAGTTGAACATGGACCCGGCGGAGCTGCGGCTGAAGAACTTCATCCAGCCGCAGCAATTCCCCTACAAGTCCGCGCTCGGCTGGGAATACGATTCCGGCGAATACCCCAACGCCATGAAAAAGGCGATGGAGAGCGTCGGCTACAAGGCGCTCCGCGCGGAGCAGGCGCAGAAGCGCGAAGCCTTCAAGCGCGGCGAGACCCGCGAGCTGATGGGCATCGGCGTCGCCTTCTTCACCGAGATCGTCGGCGCCGGCCCGTCGCGCAATTGCGACATCCTCGGCATCGCCATGTTCGATTCCGCCGAGATCCGCGTGCACCCGACCGGGGCAGCCATCGCCCGCTTCGGCACCAAGAGCCAGGGCCAGGCGCATGAGACGACCTATGCCCAGATCATCGCCACCGAGACCGGCATCCCGGCCGACATGATCGCGGTGGAGGAGGGCGACACCAGCACCGCGCCCTACGGCCTCGGCACCTATGGCTCGCGCTCGACGCCGGTGGCGGGGGCCGCCTGCGCAAGGGCCGCGCGCAAGATCCATGCGAAAGCGAAGAAGATCGCCGCGCACCTGCTGGAAGTTTCCGAGAACGATCTGGAATTCGACGTCGACCGCTTCCAGGTCAAGGGCCTGCCGGAGAAGATGAAGACCATGAAAGAGGTCTGCTGGGCGGCCTATAACAACGTGCCGGCGGGCATGGAGCCGGGGCTGGAGGCGGTCGACTATTACGATCCGCCGAACATGACCTATCCCTTCGGCGCCTATATCTGCGTGGTCGATATCGACGTCGATACCGGCGCGACCAAGGTCAGGCGCTTCTACGCGCTGGACGATTGCGGCACCCGGATCAACCCGATGGTGATCGAGGGCCAGGTACATGGCGGGCTCACCGAGGCCTTCGCCATCGCCATGGGCCAGGAGATCGCCTATGACGCCACCGGAAACGTCCAGGGCGTCACCCTGATGGACTATTTCGTCCCCACCGCCGTGGAGACGCCGGTCTGGGAGACCGACCATACCGTGACCCCGTCGCCGCATCACCCGATCGGCGCCAAGGGGGTCGGCGAAAGCCCGAATGTCGGCGGCGTGCCGGCCTTCTCCAACGCCGTGATCGACGCCTTCAAGCATCTCGGCATCACCCACATGCAGATGCCGCACGACGCCTGGCGGGTGTGGAAGACGGCGGAGAAGCTGGGGCTGGTGAAGTAGCGAGCGCGATGAGCATCCGCATGCGCAAGAGTCCCCTCCCCCAAGCTTGGGGGAGGGTCAGGGTGGGGGTTGGCTGCGGACCCGCTGTGCGGGCTCCAACACCGAGCCGCGCCCCCTCCCTCACCCTCCCCCGTCTCGGGGGAGGGGAAATCGTCTAGGGTTGGACCAATCGTGATTGACCGCGCCGAGATTGCGTCGAAGCTGGAAGAACAGGGCTACATCGCCGGGCCGGAACTGGTCATGGCGCTGTGGCTGATGGATCTGCTCGGCCGGCCGCTGCTGCTGGAGGGCGAGGCGGGGGTCGGCAAGACCGAGACCGCCAAGGCGCTGGCGGCGATCCACGGCGCCAAGCTCATCCGCCTGCAATGCTACGAAGGGCTGGATGCCAGTGCCGCGCTCTATGAGTGGAACTATCAGCGCCAGCTGCTCTCTATCAAGGCGCGCGAGACCTCTGGCCAGGACGCCAAGGAGATCGAGCGCTCGATCTTTTCCGAGGAATACCTGCTGGAACGGCCCTTGCTTGCCGCCATCCGGCAGGAGACGCCGCCGGTCCTTCTCATCGACGAGGTGGACCGCGCCGACGAGGAGTTCGAGGCGCTGCTGCTGGAGGTGCTGGCGGATTTCCAGGTCTCGATCCCCGAATTCGGCACCGTCACCGCGCGCTCCATCCCGCGCGTCATCCTCACCTCCAACGCCACGCGCGAGCTGTCCGACGCGCTGCGCCGACGCTGCCTCTACCACTATGTCGATTTCCCCGGCGAGGACCAGGAGACGCGCATCCTGCTGGCGCGCGTCAAGGGCATCGACGTGAGCTTGGCCAACCAGATCGCCCGCTTCGTCGCCCTGGTGCGCAAGGAGGACCTGAAGAAGATCCCCGGAATCGCCGAGTCCATCGACTGGGCGGCGACTTTGGTGGGTCTTGGCCAGAAGCGCCTCGACGCCAGTTCCGAGACCGTCCTCGAATCGCTGCTGACGCTGATCAAGACCCGCGAGGACCAGGGCAATTTCAGCCGCGAGGTGGCCCAACGGCTGATGGGTAAGGTGGCCTGATGGGCAAGGTGCCGTGATGGCCGAAGCCGCGCTCGACACGTTGCTTGCGACGCCGCAGGGCGCCGGCATCGCCGCGTCGCGGCGGGTCATCGGCTTCGTGCGCAACCTGCGCGACAACGGCTTCACGATCGGCCTGGCCGAGGCGCGCGATGCCCTGCGCGCCACCGCCGCGCTCGACCTCTCGTCGCCCGCCCCGCTGCGCCTGGCCTTGAAGCCGCTGCTCGCCACAAGGCGCGACGAGGCGCAGCGTTTCGACGAGCTGTTCAACGCCTATTGGCTGCGGCGCGGGGTGAGTAGCGCCGCCACGCCGGGCAACGCGACGGCCGAACAGCCGGCGAAGCGCAGCCCGGTACAGGGCAACCTGCCCGGCCAGCTCGCCGCCTTCGCCGACCGGGTATCACGTGACACCGGCGGGGAAGAACCGGCCGCCGGCGGGAGTGATTTCCGCCGCGGCGGCGCCAGCCGGGCGGAAAGCCTCGCGCGCACCGATTTCCGCCATCTCGACGACCCCGGCAGCGCGGCGGAAGTCGAGGCGTTGGCGGAGCGCATGGCGCTGGCCCTGCGGCGGCGCCTGCAGCGGCGGCGCAAGGCGGCGCAACGCGGCGACCGCCTCGACCTGCGCCGGATGCTCCATGCCAGCATCGCCCATGGCGGCGAGCCGATCGAGATCTTCCGCAAGCGCGCCAAGCGCCGGCCGCTGCGCCCGGTGCTGCTGCTCGACGCCTCCGGCTCCATGGCGCAATACAGCGGCATGTTCCTGCGCTTCATGCTGGCGCTGCTGAAGCAATTGCCCGAGGGCGAAGGCTATCTGTTCCATACGCGGCTGGTGGAGATCGGCCCGGTCCTGCGCGAGCGGCGGCGCGTCAAAGCGCTGGAGCGCCTGTCGCTGCTGGCCGAGGGTTGGGGCGGCGGCACCCGCATCGGCGAAAGCCTCGCCACCTTCGTGAAGCATCACGCCCGGCGGGCGCTGCGCGGCCGCGCCGCCTTGTTCATCCTGTCGGACGGCTACGACACCGGCGAGCCGGCGGAGCTCGCCAAGGCCATGGCGGCGCTGAAGCGGCGGGCGCGGCGCATCGTCTGGCTCAACCCCTTGCTCGGCTGGCGCGACTATCAACCAGTGGCGGGCGGCATGGCGGCCGCGCTGCCCTTCATCGATGTCTTCGCGCCGGCCCATAACCTGGAAAGCCTGGCGGCCCTGGAGCCGCTTCTGGCGCGCGCTTGAGGAGACACCCATGTCCAGCAGCGATGACGTGACCAGGCTGGCCGAGGAACTGAAGGCGAAGGGGGAGCCCTTCGTCGTCGCTACCGTGGTGCGCACCCTCGCCTCCGTCGCCGCCAAGCCGGGTGCGAAGGCGATCCTCTGCCCCGACGGCCGCATGGCGGGCTGGGTGGGCGGCGGCTGCGCGCTGGGCGCCGTGAAGCAGGCGGCCAAGCGCTGCCTGGAAGATGGCGAGGCGCGGCTCATCAGCGTCATGCCCTTCGACCAGTTGAAGGCGCAGGGTCTGCGCCCCGGCGACAGCAAGGACGGCGTGGAATTCGCCAAGAACATGTGCCCGTCGCGCGGCGTGGTCGACGTCTTCATCGAGCCGGTGCAGCCGCGGCCGCTGCTGATTCTGTGCGGCGCGACGCCGGTGGCCATCGCCATCGCCGACCTGGCGCCGCGCATCGGGCTGCAGGTCGCGGTCTGCGCGCCCGCCGCGCAGCATGACCTGTTCCCCGCCGGAACCCTGCTGCGCGACGGCTTCGCCAGCGCGGCGGAGAGCCCGGCGGGCGGCTATGTCATCGTGGCAACCCAGGGTGCCGGCGATGACGCGGCGCTGAAGGCCGCGCTGCAATCGCCGGCGCGCTATGTCGCCTTTGTGGGGAGCCGCGCCAAGGTGGCGGCGCTGAAGGAGCGTCTGGCGGAAGAGGGCATCGCGTCCGAGCGCCTGGCCGACCTGCGCGGCCCCGCCGGACTCGCCATCGGCGCGGTGACGCCGGAGGAGATCGCCCTTTCGGTCCTCGCCGATGTCGTCAAGGTGCGGCGCAGCGGCGCGCACGGGAAGAGCAAGATGGAGGCGGCCTGATGGGCGAGACGAGGATCCAGGGCATCGTCGCGGTCATCCTGGCCGCGGGCCTCTCCAGCCGCATGGCGCCGCAGAACAAGCTGCTGCTGGAGTTCGGGGACGAGAAGCTGGTCCATCGCCTGGCGCGCGAGGCACTGGCGAGCGCAGCGAAGCAGGTCATCGTCGTGGTCGGCCATGACCGCTGGAACGTGCGCAAGGCGCTGGCCGATTTGCCGGTCACGCTGGTGGAGAACCCGGACTACACCGAGAGCCAGATGACCTCGGTGCGGGCCGGCGTGCTGGCAGCACCCCAGGCCGACGGCTACCTCATCATCCCCGGCGACATGCCGCTGCTCGGCGCCGCCGATTTCGACCGGCTGATCGCGCGCTTTGGCGAATTGCAGGGCGAGAAGGCGGTGGTACCCTTCGACGAGGCCGAGCGTGGCAATCCCATCGTCATTCCCGGCTGGAGCCGCGAGGAGATGTATCGGCGCGGCATCAATTTCGGCTGCCGCAACCTGCTGATCAACTACCCGGAGCTGGTCGCGCCGTTGAAGACCGCGGAGCCGCAATTCTTCCAGGATTGCGATACCGAGGAAGCCTATCGCGACCTGCTGGCGCTGTTCGACGCGCGCCGGACCGCGAAATCCGCGTAACCCGAGACGAGCAGATCATGGAACTGACCGGAACCGAACGCATCCAGGCCCCGCGCGCCGCCGTCTGGCAGGCGCTGAACGACCCCGAGGTGTTGAAGGCCTGCATTCCCGGCTGCGAGAGCATCGAGATGCTGTCGCCGACCGAGATGAAGGCGCGGGTCGGCCTGCGCCTGGGACCCATCAAGACCAATTTCGAGGGCCGGGTAACGCTCAGCGACATCGACCCGCCCAACGGCTACACCATTTCCGGCGAAGGCTCCGGCGGCGCCGCCGGCAGCGCCAAGGGCAGCGCCCATGTGGCGCTCACCGACGATTCCGGCGTCACCCTGCTCAGCTACAAGGTGACCTCGCAGGTCTCCGGCAAGATCGCGCAACTGGGCGCGCGCTTGATCGAGGGCACCGCGCAGAAGCTGGCCGGCGATTTCTTCGGCAAGTTCAACGAGACGGTCAGCGTCAGCGCGCCGGAAGCGGCGGCGATGGCGGCGGAGATCGAGACCTCCCCGGCCTTTCCCGCCGGTGTGGCGGCAAAGCCGGCCGCAGCCGCGCAATGGCTGTGGTTCCTTGGCGGCGCCGTGGTGATTGCCGCGCTGCTGATCTGGCTGGCGGTCAGGTAGCGGGATCGTCGGCGATCGGATCGTAGCGCACACCGGTCAGGTACAACCCCTGCGGCGGCGCCGTCGGGCCGCCCTTGGTGCGGTCGCGCAATTCGAGCGCGGCGAGCACATCCGCCTTGCTCCACTTGCCCTCGCCGACCAGGCGCAGGGTGCCGACCATGTTGCGCACCTGGTGATGCAGGAAGGAGCGCGCCTCGGCGATGACATGGATCTCCGCGCCGTGCCGGCTCACGTCCAGCCGCGTCAGCGTCTTTACCGGCGATTGCGCCTGGCACAGGCTGGCGCGGAAGGTGGAGAAATCGTGCTTGCCGACCAGCACCTGCGCCGCATCATGCATGGCGGCGGCGTCGAGCGGCGTGTTGACCAGCCAGGCGCGGCCCTCATCCAGGGTCAGCGGCGCGCGGCGGTTGGCGATGCGGTAGAGATAGGCGCGGCCCGAGGCGCTGAAGCGGGCATGGAAATCCGGCGCGGCAATCTCCGCCGCCAGGATCGCCACCGGCCAGGGTTTGAGATGGAAGTTGAGCGCTGCGGCCAGCTTGTCGGGTGCAAACGCCTTCTCGATGTCGCAATGCGCCACCTGCCCGGTCGCGTGCACACCGGCATCGGTGCGCCCGGCGCCCTGCACCGTGACGCTTTCGGCGCAGGTCTTGAACACCGCCTCCTCGATCGCCTGCTGCACCGACATGCCGTTGTCCTGGCGCTGCCAGCCGACGAAGGCGGAGCCCTCGTATTCGAGGGTGAGCTTGAAGCGGGTCACCGCAGCTGCGTGCCCTTCGGCACCGGAAAGCCGCGCAGCATCTCTTCCGCGCTCATCGCGCGCTTGCCCGCGCGCTTCACCAGGGTGAGGCGCAGCACACCGCTGCCGCAGCCGATGGTCAGACGGTCATCCAGCGTGACCCCCGGCGCGCCGTGGAAGCCGCTCATCACCTCCGTCGCCAGCACCCCCAGCCGCTCGCCGGCGAGTTCGGTGAAGGCGCCCGGAACCGGGGCCAGGCCGCGGATCTGGCGATCGATCTCTTCCGCGCCGCGGGTCCAGTCGATGCGGCATTCCTCCTTGGTGATCTTGGCGGCATAGGTGACGCCCGAGGCCGGCTGCGGCTCGGCCTGGAAGCCGTCCGGCAGGCGCTCGAGCGCGGCGACGATCATGCGCGCGCCCAGCGCCGCCAATTCGTCATGCAGGGTGCCGGCATCCGTCTCGACCGCGATCGGCACCGCCTCCTGCATCAGCATCGGCCCGGTATCGAGCCCCGCATCCATCTGCATGATGGTGATGCCGGTCTGCTGGTCGCCGGCCATGATGGCGCGCTGGATCGGGGCAGCACCCCGCCAGCGCGGCAGCAGCGAGGCGTGGATGTTGAGGCAGCCGTGACGCGGCGCGTCCAGGATCGCCTGGGGCAGGATCAGGCCATAGGCGGCGACCACCGCCAGGTCGGCCTGCAGCGCCTGGAAGGCGGCGATCTCCTCGGCCGACTTGATCGAGACCGGATGGCGCACCGGGATGCCGAGTTCCTCCGCCAGCGCGTGGACCGGAGTCGGCTGCACGCCCATGCCGCGGCCTTTCGGGCGCGGCGGCTGGCTGTAGACGGCCAGGATGTCGTGCCCGGCATCGACCAGCGCCTTGAGCGCCACGGCGGCGAAGCCGGGCGTGCCCATGAAGATCACGCGAAGCCTGGCCATGGTTCCCCGTTCCTGCCGGTGGCGCGCCTACATCGCGGCGCCGGCCGCCGCCTTCTTGGTCTTGAGCAATTTGCGCAGGATCATGTTGCGCTTGAGCGAGGTCAGGTGATCGATGAACAGCACGCCGTCGAGATGATCGATCTCGTGCTGCAGGCAGGTGGCGAGCAGGCCGTCGGCCTCGATCTCGCGCGGCTTGTTCTCGTGGTCGAGGTATTTCACCCGGCAGGAGCCCGGCCGCGCCACGTCGGCGTAATGCTCCGGCACCGACAGGCAGCCCTCATTGTAGACCGCGTCGTCGTCGGAGACCCAGACGATCTCGGGGTTGGCGAGGCGCAGCGGTTGCGGCGCTTCGCCCTCGCGCGCGAGGTCGAGCACGATGACCCGCTTCAGGACGCCCACCTGGGGCGCGGCGAGGCCAATGCCTGGCGCCTGGTACATCGTCTCCAGCATGTCGTCCATCAGCTTGCGGATCTCGGCATCCACCGCTTTCACGGGCGTCGAGGTCTTTTTCAGCCGGGGATCCGGGGCGATCAGGATGGGCAGCAGGGCCATGGTGTCT
>JBGAGP010000073.1:0-24234 GCA_044226685.1 Dongiaceae bacterium | reverse complement strand
GCGGCGTAGAAGCGCAGCCAGTAATCCTCGAAGGGCGGGTTGGAGGCATCGAAGTTGAAGCCGAAGCTGAGCTTCGACTTGCCGTGCGTCACCGGGATGTAGCAGGGCTGCGGCATGAAGCCGGCGGCCACCGCCTGCTCGGCCACGCGCCGCTCGTCGGGGCGGAAGGCCGCCTCGGCGTGATTGTCGACGCCGACCTTGCACAGGTGGTTGCCCATCAGGCTGCCTTGCTTGCCGGGCTTGCTGAAGCAGCCTTCCTCGAGCGCGTACCAGAACGAGGTGCCGTAGCCCTTGTACGACGCGGCGAAATAGTCGCGCGCCGTGCTGGGATGGTCGCGGCGGGCGAAATGCACCTCTTCGACCGGGCGCGCGCGCGATCGCTTCTGCACGGTCTTGCCGGCACCGCTGCCGATCGCGATGGTGTCGTCGGCGGCCATGTCGAGATCGTAGTTCGGCACCGTCATGATGACGTGCCCGCCGCGGATCACGGAATCGATCAGGCGGAACGGCTGCTCCTTGTTCGGGTTCTTGAAGAACTGGTGCGAGCCATGGATGATGGTGAAGGAATCCTTCCAGAACACGTCGGCGCAGACGCGGAAACGATAGTGCCGCCCGCGCGTCAGGTTCGGATGCGCGACGTAGACCTTCATGCAGATCGCGCCATCGCGCTCGCCGGCCATTTCCTTCAGGTTGAGATTGACCGACTGGCTGGGGCCGAGCGCCAGGTAGCTGCGTTTGATGCCGTGCTCCGAGATGATCTCGAAGCGGAACTGCAGCACGTCCTTGATGCCGAAGAACTCCTCGAAGTGGTTGAAGACAAGGGCGTCGACGTCCTCGATCTCCTGCGGCACCGCGGCGGTGCCGCCGCAGAACTCCCAATTCTCCGCCACCCAATGCACCGGCACTTTCGGCGCATGGGCATGGGTCTCGCGCAGGGTGTAGCGGAACTTGGTGGCGACGTCGTTGCCGCCCACCACGACGGCGTCGCAGTGCTTGACCTGGTCGCCGGTCAGGGGCAGCGCCCCCAGCGGCTGGTCGACGACGAAATCGTTCGACATCCAGACGCAGTCGAGCCCGCCGGCGGCGGCGCGGAAGGAATCGTAGAAGCCCTTGTCGCCATGGACGCCGATCTTCACCGCCTGGTCCGCCTTCAGCAGGGCGATCACGTCGCCGATGGACTGGCTGACCTTGGTCTTCTCCTGCGCCTCGCCGCCGGCGGAGGGGTGGGTGCCGGCCTTGTAGCGCGGCGCCTTCTCCTTCTTGGCGTCGCTCAGCCCGAACAGCGAGCCCAGCCCGCTCTTCGGCTTGGCGGTTTCGGGCAACTCGACATCGGCGGTCTTCATTGGGCGGATCCCTGCATTCTGGCGCGGCAAGCTCGGCGCGCGCATGGTTTACAGCCGTCACGGCCGGCGGCGCCACCCCATCTGGGTGTCTTGCCGATTCCCGGCGCATTTGCTAAGCAGCGCGAAATCCTAAAGGCGGCTGCGGCCCCTTTGCAATCAATCGTTTATGCGACGTAAGGTCCCATAGACGCGTAAGGCGACCCGAATCAGATGAGCCTGCAGGCAACTCCCACCACCAGCCCCGGCCTGGCGACGCGGCGCAGCGACTTCGACACGATCTGCGAGGCGCTGGACTATGCGGCGCAGGGCGAGACCGGCCTTAACTTCTTTTCGGCCAGGGGCGATCTCGACCGCGTCCTGACCTATGCCGAACTGCGTGCGCGGGCGCGCGACTTCGGCCAGGGCCTGGTCAAGCTTGGCCTGGCCAAGGGCGACCGCGTGCTGCTGGTCGCCGACACCGACCCGGATTTCATGGTTGCCTTCTGCGGCTGCCAGTATGCCGGCGTGCTGCCGGTGCCGGTCGCCGTGCCGACGACGCTGGGCGGCCGCGCCGCCTATGTCGACCAGTTGCGCCACCAGTTGACCGGTTCCGGCGCGGTGGCGGCGATGGCGCCGCAGGCGCTGCTCGGCTTCCTGACCGAGGCGGCGGAGGGATTGTCGCTGCGCCTGGTCGGCGGGCCGGCCGAGTTCCAGGCCCTGCCGCGCGAAGGCGCCGCGCTGCGCCCCTTCGGCAAGAACGACCAGAGCTATCTGCAGTACTCCTCGGGCAGCACCCGCTTCCCCAAGGGCATCGACATTCCGCAGCGCTCGATCATGGCCAACGCCAATGCGATCACGCTGGACGGCCTCGACATCAACCGCGGCGACCGTTGCACCTCGTGGCTGCCGCTCTATCACGACATGGGGCTGGTCGGCTTCATGCTGGTGCCGCTGACCACGCAGATGTCGGTCGACTACATCGCCACGCGCGATTTCGCCCGCCGTTCGCTCACCTGGCTGAAGCTGATCTCCGATTACGGCGGCTCGCTCTCCTACTCGCCAAGCTTCGGCTACGAGCTCTGCACCCGCCGCCTGCGCGAGGGCAGCGACCTGAACGTCGACCTGAAGACCTGGCGCGGCGCCGGCATCGGCGGCGACATGGTGCAGCACCACATCCTGCAGAAATTCGCCGACACCTTCGCCCCCTACGGCTTCCGCAAGACCGCCTTCGTGCCCAGCTACGGCATGGCCGAGACGACGCTGGCGATGAGTTTCGCGCCGCTCGGCCGCCGCTACGTGGTCGACGACGTCGACCGCGCCGCCCTGGCCGAGCGCAACCTGGCCGTCGCCACCACGCCGAGCCTGAAGTCGCGCCCCTTCGTCGCCTGCGGCCACGCCTTGCAGGGCCATGAATTCCAGATCCGCGACGCCGACGGCACCGCGCTCGGCGAACGCCAGGTCGGCCGCGTCTTCTTCCGCGGCCCCAGCGTCATGGCCGGCTATTTCCAGCAGCCGGAGCTGACTGCCGAAGTGCTCGGCGCCGATGGCTGGCTCGACACCGGCGATCTCGGCTATCTGCTCGACGGCGAGATCGTCATCACCGGCCGGGCCAAGGACCTCATCATCATCAATGGCCGCAACATCTGGCCGCAGGACCTCGAATGGTCGGCGGAGGAGGAGTTGGAAGAGCTGCGGCGCGGCGATGTCGCGGCCTTCTCGGTCGAGGACGACAAGGCCGGCGAGACGGTGGTGGTCCTGGTGCAGTGCCGGATCGGCGACGCGGCCCTGCGCGAGAAGCTGCGGCGCGACGTTTATGCCCTGCTCCAGCGGGCGCACGGCGTCGAGGCGCGCGTCACCATGGTGCCGCCGAAGGCGTTGCCGCAGACCTCCTCCGGCAAGCTCAGCCGCAGCAAGGCCAAGGCCAATTACCTGAGCGGAGCCTACGACCAGTTCGACACCGCCGTAGGCGCCTGATGGGGCGCCTGGCGGCCGTAACCGGGGCGACCGGCTTCATCGGCCGCCACACGGTGACGGCCCTGCGCCGGCGCGGCTGGGACGTGCGCGCGCTGGCGCGCCGGCATCCGACCGACCTGCTCTCCCCCTATCACCGCCTGGAACTGGTGCTGGGCGACGTCGACGACGACGCGGCCCTCGCGCGCCTGGTCGACGGCGCGCAGGCGATCGTGCACCTGGCCGGACTGGTCAAGGCGCTGCGGCCGGAGGATTTCTACGCCGTCAACGAGGCGGGCACCGAGCGCCTGCTGCGCGCCGCCGCTCGCCGCAACCCGGATGCCATGCTGCTCCACGTCTCCAGCCTGGCCGCGCGCCAGCCGGAGCTTTCGCCCTATTGCGACAGCAAGCACCGGGCCGAGGCCAAGGTCGCCACCCTGGCGGGCGACCGGCCGTGGACCATCCTGCGCCCGCCGGCGGTCTACGGCCCTGGCGATCTGGAGATGCTGCCGCTGTTCAAGGCGGCGCGGCTGGGATTCGTGCCCTACCCGGCGACGGCGGAGGCCAGGGTGTCGCTGATCCACGGCATCGATCTGGCCGAGGCCATCGCCGCCTGCCTGGACCGTGCGGGAGCCCGCCAGGCCACGTTCGAAGTCGACGACGGGGCGCCCGGCGGCTACCGCTGGGCAGACCTGATCGGCGCCCTCGGCGCGGCGGTGGGCAGCCGGCCGCTGGGCCTGCGGGTGCCGCGCTGGGCACTGGCGGCGGTCGCCTGCGGCAATGCCCGGCTGGCGGCGCTCGACCGCAAGGCCCGGGTGCTGTTCCCACCCAAGGTGGCGGAGATCTATTTCCCCGATTGGGCCTGCGGCGGCGAAAGGCTTGAGGCGGTGGCCGATTGGCGGCCGAAATTCGACGCCTGGACCGGATTCAAGGACGTCGCGGAACATTACCGCCGCGCTCAACTATTATAGTTGGATTTCGCCCTAACATGTTGATTCGGATGGCCTGTAACAAATGGTAACAATTTGTCATTTAACCATTCCGGCCAAATGAATCAGAACTCTCCTGCGGGAATTGGGCCGGATATGACCGAGTCATGACGACCGTGGCTTGCGAAGTCCGGAACTGGCAGGGACAGAGATCATTCACGTGGGTAGCGCGGCGGTTCAAACCAGCATGACATTGACCAAGGAAGCTGTCTTCGCGGACATCGCCCGTCTGCTGGAGCGGTTCCGCGCCGGCGACCAGCCGATCACCCAGGACACCGTGATCGCCGAAGACCTGACCATGGATTCCCTGCAGGTGATGGATCTGATGATGGAGCTGGAGGATCGTTTCGACGTGTCGATCCCGCTCAATCTGGTGCCGGAGATCGCGACCGTCGGGCAGCTGGCCGACACGATTTACACCAGCAAGAACAATCCGGCTTAGGCTAGGGGCTCAAGGGGCAACACCATGGGGCTGTTCGATCGTTTCAAGACCATTCGCGAGGTGCACGGCGCGGTGACCGCCTGTGGCGCCGATCCGTTCGGCGTGAAGATGGAGAAGATCGTCTCCTCCACCGAGGCGATGATCGAGGGCCGCAAGACCATCCTCTGCGGCTCCAACAACTATCTGGGCCTCACCTTCGACGCCGATTGCGTTGCCGCGGCGCAGAATGCGCTGGCCGAGTTCGGCACCGGAACCACCGGCTCGCGCATCGCCAACGGCTCCTATTCCTGCCACAAGGCGCTGGAAGCCGATCTCGCCGATTTCTACGGCAAGAAGCATTGCATGGTGTTCACCACCGGCTATCAGGCGAATCTTGGCGCCATCTCGACCCTGGTCGGTCCGGGCGACTACCTGATCATCGATGCCGACAGCCATGCCTCGATCTATGACGCCGCGCGGCTCGGCCACGCGACCGTGATCCGCTTCCGCCACAACGACCCGGCCGACCTCGACAAGCGCCTGGCGCGCCTGGCGAACGAGCCCGGCAACAAGCTGGTGGTGGTCGAGGGTATCTACTCGATGCTGGGCGACCACGCGCCGCTCAAGGAATTCGTCGAGGTCAAGAAGAAGCACGGCGCCTACCTGCTGGTCGACGAGGCCCACTCGATGGGCGTCATGGGCAAGACCGGCCGCGGCCTGCTGGAGCATGACGGCGTCGATGCCGACGTCGACTTCATCACCGGTACCTTCTCCAAGAGCATGGGCGCCATCGGCGGATTCCTGATCTCCAATCATCCGGAGTTCGAGATCCTGCGCGTGGCCTGCCGGCCCTACATGTTCACCGCCTCCATGCCGCCCTCGATCGTCGCCTCGGTTCGGCAGTCGCTGGCGCATCTGCGCAAGCATCCGGAGCTGATGACCAAGCTGTGGCGCAATGTCGACACGCTCTATCACGGCCTGGAAGCCGCCGGCTTCAAGCTCGGCCGCCAGAAGGGCCCGGTGGTCGCGGTCCACATCAATGACCCGGCGCTGGCCGCCCGTGCCTGGCACGGGTTGCTGCAGAACGGAGTCTACGTGAACCTGGCCTTGCCGCCGGCGACTCCCAGCGGCACCGCGCTGCTGCGCTGCTCGGTCTGCGCCGCGCATTCCACGGACCAGCTGCAGCGCGTCATCGACGTGGTGACCAAGGTCGGCCTCGAGCTCGGCCTGATCGCCGACCGCTCGGTGCGCATCGCCGCCGCCGAGTAGCGCCTACATATCTCTTTGGCCGACAGCGCGCCTCGTGGCGCGCTGTTTGCATTTCGCGTGTCCGGTGGGAGGCCGCGGATGATTCGTGCAGTCTTCTTCGACGTCGGCGAGACACTTGTCGACGAGACCCGGCAATGGGCCGGCTGGGCTGATTGGCTCGGGGTCACTACACTCACCTTCTTCGCCGCGCTCGGCGCGGTGATCGCGCGCGGTGAACACCATCGAAGCGTGTTCGAACTTCTCGCCCCCGGCTTCGACCTGAAGGCCGAGCAGGAAAAGCGGCACGCCGCCGGCTTGGGCTACGAAATCGAGGTGCGCGACCTCTATCCCGACGCACTACCCGTCCTGACGCGACTGAAGGCGGCGGGCCTCAAAGTCGGCATCGCCGGCAACCAGCCCGAAGGTGCCGAGGACGCCCTGCGCCGGGCCGGCATCGCGGTCGACCATCTCGCCTCCTCCGCCCGCTGGGGTGTCGAGAAGCCCTCGCCTGAATTCTTCGCCCGGGTGGTCACAACGGCCAACATGCCACCGTCCGAGATTGCCTACGTCGGAGACCGGGTGGATAACGACGTCCTTCCCGCGCGCGTCGCCGGGATGCACGGGATATTCGTTGTCCGCGGTCCATGGGGCGTGCTGCACGCGCGCCGCCCGGACGCGGCGCAGGCAAGCGCCACGATCCGCAGCTTACTGGAACTTCCGATCCTGCTCGACAAATTAGGCGCGACGCCCTAGGCCCGCTGCGCGGTCTCGGGGTGGCTTTGGCGCATGTTCCGGCGCAGCACGGCGAAGACCTGCCAGATGCCGCGGTAGATCGTCTGGCGATAGCCGGAATCGGCCGGCAGCTGCGTCATGAAGCGGCGGTGGCATTCCGGCATGTTGTGATAGGGCATCGCCGGGAACAGGTGGTGGATCGCGTGATAGCGCAGCCCCACCGGGAAGATCAGCTCGTGCAGCCAGGGCGTGCCCACGACGGTCACGGATTCCAGGAACTGCGCCTCGTGGCTCATCGGATTGCCGTCCGAGAGAAACAGATGGCCGGCCAGGTTGCGCAGCCAGTTCCAGAAGATCGCCACCACGCTCAGGACATAGAGCTTGGGCAGGAACTGCCAGGGCAGCACGCCCTCGACCAGCAAGACGATGAGGAGGACGATCCAGGCGCAGCACAGCACCTCGCCCACCACCCACCAGCGATGATCCTCGCGCGCCGGCACCTGGCGCTGGTAGCCGGGGTTGGAGATGTAGGACGAGGCCGACCGCCAGACCCAGGCGCGCATTTTCGGGAGGATCCAGGCCAGCGGCGCCAGTATCAGGAACCGCGCGATGCTGAAGAACGGAATCACCAGCACCTGGGCGAAATAGGCGACGATGCGCCCGGCCCCGCCATGGCCGAAGGGCTGGTATTCCCCGTCCTGCGCGGTGCCGTAGTAGCGCCGCGCGTGATGGTCGCTGTGGTTGGCATACATGAAGGACGGTGAGAGCATCGGCACGCCGTAGAACAGGTTCCACGCCGCCTTGAACGGCGTCATCTTGCCGCTCGGCATGTGCACGATCTCATGGATGAAGACCCCGGCGCGGAACAGGCCGAGAGTCGCGACAAGAAGGGACACCGCCTGCTGCGGCGACCAGTCCGGCGCCGTGAAATAGACATAGGTGGCGCCGTAGCCGATCAGGGCCGACAGGATGAAATCGGTGAAATAGATGGCCGGATTGTACGCCATCAGGTCGCGAACCATCTGCCAGGCCTGCGGGACCGCGAAGCCCGACGGCATGGCCTCATCTCTTTGCGGCGCGCTGTCCTGCATCTGCCAAGAACTCATGGCGCGGAATGGAAATCGACGTCAAAGCGCGAACCCGTCATGCCAGCCGGTAGCCTCCGATCTCGTTGCCCGATGCCGCCAGGCCCATCCCGGCGAGCGCAGCGGGACGGCCACAACCTGCACGGCAGTGACCGTCGTCCGGCGCAAATGGCGCCGAACCCTCAATACTTTCCTGACAAAAGGCTGACAAGACAATTTTGTCTCTCGGGCGACTCTGCCGCATGGCCCGCCCCGGTCTGCGGGTCCCTACCGCTGCTAGCGAAACGCCCCGCGTCGGTACAATCGCCACGCCAGCACCGGGGCCGCCAGGACCGGATGGCGGCGCTGCCACGCGGTCACCGGCAGCTCGACGCCGGAATGCCGCTTCACCTTCCACAGCACGTAGTCGAGACCGCCCTGGAACGTGAAAGCCGCCTTCACCAGCCGGGCGAGGTTGAGCATCTTGCCCACCCGCCGCCGCCTGCGCCACAAGGCCGCGCATTGCGCCGCGGAAATCGCCGGCGCCTGGCGCAGCTCCGCCAAGGCTGGCGGCGTGACGCGGCGCAGCCGCTCCGCGTCGAGTGCAGCCAGCTCCGCCGCGCGCCCGGCGCCTTCCGAGCGCAGCTCGGCTGCATAGGTCTGCTCGAAGGCGCGCCGCCACAACGCCTCGGCATCCGCATTGTCCGGCAGCAGCGGCGCAACATTGCCGAGCATGGTGACGACCGCCTCGGCGCAGGCCGCGGCGATGCGTTCGGCGGTCGCGCCATCGCGCGACCAGACCAGCCGTGCCTGCTGGCTGAAGCGGGCCCAGAGCGAGACGTTCAAGGCGCGCCGCGCGGTCCCGGCCACGAAGTCGTCCAGGGTCAGCACCGCGTATTTGCAGCGCAGCGTCGCGCCGCCATGCGGCAGTTCCAGGTAGAACACGTTGGGCGGCAGGAGCTTGTTGGTGATCGCCAGCAGCCCGCTGCCATAGGCCGAGGCGTAGTCCTCGACCAGCAGGTAGAAATCGAGCAGCGAATCCCCGAGCAGCGTCTCCGGCCGGCGCAGGCAGGACCCGTAGAACAGCACCGCGAGGGCGCCTTGCGGATGACGCGCCCGCACCGCATCCGCCATCGCGGCGACCGCCGGGACGACCGGCTGCCTCAGTTCTTCCGCCACCAGGCCCTGGAGCGCTGCGCGGGGTTCCATGACGCTAGTACCGGTGAAAGGCGATGGCCGGCCCGGTGCTGAGCTCGACATGGCCGTGAGGTCCGGACTCGTAGATCTCGCCATCCAGCACCACGGGCGAATTCAGGCGCAGCGCGATGCGGTCGGCGCAGGTCGACGAATATCCCGCCTCCCGCATCCAGTGCCGCGGCTTGCCGCGCACCACCGGCAGGGCCGCGAAACCGAAACGCTTCGGCGGCGAAACGATGGTGGTGAGCTTGATGCCGCCGTGATCGTGGCCCCAGAACGGCATCACGCCCGGCATCAGGCGTTCCAGCGTCGTCGCCAGGATCAGGAAATAGGGCGCCTCGTGCGGCGGCTGGCCGTTGAGGCCGATGGCCACGCGCTCGCCCTTGAGGCCGGACCGCTCGCCCTCGCCATGCACCAGCAGCCGGATCACCGACCACAGGATGCCGGCCTTGGTCGCCAGGGCCTGGCGCAAGCCGACCCGGTGCATGTCGCGGCGACTGAGCAGCGTGCCTTGATAAAAGCCCACGGCGCCGGCCAGGAAGCCGTATTCCGCGCGCGCGTGGCCGCTACGCCGCAGCGCCAGGGCATGCCTGCGCTCGACGGTGCCGGGAACGTCCGCGCGCAGGCAATCGAGCGTGCGGCGGATGGCATCGACCGGCGAATCCGGCGAGCCGACATCATGCGCGATGACATTGGTCATGCCGCCGCCGACCAACGACAGGCGCGGCATTTCGGCGAAGGGCGATCGTTCGGCCAGTTCGCCGATCGTCGCATGCACCGTGCCGTCGCCGCCGTTGATGATCAGGTGCTCGACCCCCGCCTCCGCCAGGTCGCGCAGGCAGCGCGGCAGGTCGTGGATGTCCTTGAACGAGCGGGCGTGCAGCTTCGGTTCGCCGCGCAGCATCGCCTCGATCGCCGGCATGGCGGTCTGGTTGCGCCGGCTCTTGACGTTGCTGAGGATGCCGACGTGGTTCATGCCGCGTCCGTCTTCAACGGCGCCTGCAGCCAGGATTGCGGTGGCCGCCCGCTCAGCTGCGCCAGGAACGCCTGGGCGATGCGAACCGAATGGAACGCGAAGCTGAGGATGGTCCACCACGCCACCAGGGCGAGGCCGGTATCCGGCGCCCGCAGCAGCGCCGCGGCGGTGAGGATCAGCAGGTTGGGATTGCGCCGCGCGGTGATCAGGCGGAACCACGAATCCAGCGGGCGCCAGGTGTGGATCTCGATGCCGAAGCGCCAGATGAACAGGCCTTCCTGCAAGCGCCCGGCGACATAGCCGAGGATCACCACCCACAGCGCCCAGGAGAGCGGCACGGCCAGTGCCGCGCCCAGCCCGGCGAACCAGGCATAGTACCAGAACGGCGGATGCAGCAGGTCGATGCCATGATCGAACACGTCGCCGAGCCTGGTCGACGTCAACGTGCAGCGCGCCAGCTTGCCGTCCACCGTGTCGAGGAAGCACATCGCCCACGCCGCGGCCAGGCCGGCGACGAACCAGCCATGCCAGAACAGCACCGTCGCCAGCACGACGCAGGCAGCGCTGACCCAGGTGACCGTGTTCGGCGTGACGCCGTGCCGCGCGCACCAGCGCGTGACCGCCAGCGCCGGCAGCGGCCAGACGTATTTGGTCACCAGGTCGGTGACGCCCTTGTAGGCGCCGTCGAACAGCAGCCGCTCCAGCGCCCGCACGTCGGCGCCCTCGGCATGGACCAGGATCGGCTTCGCCCGCTTGCGCAGCGATTTCTGGTACGACGTTGCCAGCGTCGTCGGATCCTGCACCACGAAGTCCGAGCCGCCGACATCCTCGAGCTCGGCCACCACCTCGAAGGCTTTGCGCGCGCCCGCGCGATCGGCGCCATGCGCGGCGACGACGTGGCCGCCCTCCGCGCGCAGGGCAATTCCGGTGGCCGCAGCCAGCGCCCGGACCAGTCCGTCATCCATGAGGTAGTCGGCGCGCAGCGCGATGGCCGGGCCGTCCCAGGTCTCCAGGTCCGACGGGCTGAGCTCGGTTTCGACGCCCGCCCGGGCGAGCGACCGCCGCAACCGGTCGCGCGGAGACAGATTGAAGGGCCGGATATCGCTGTCGCCGATCAGGCAGAAGGCAATCTTGGCGCGGTCGGCCGGCACTCAGGTGCTCCGAGGAGGCTGCGGATGGGCTGAGGAATATCGGGGTTGGGTTGGGCCGTCTACAAGGAATTTCAAGCACTTCGCCGCAGCCCAGGGGCGTCCGCCGGGCTTGACGCGCAGCGCCCTTTCCGGCCAAACAGAGCCCGTCCCATCGGCAGCCCGTCGGCCGCCCCGGGAGGCAGGAGCCGCATTTTCGATGTTCGTGCTGGCGCATCTCTCGGATCCGCATCTGGCGGGCTGGTCGGTGGACGAGATCGGCAGCTTGTTCAACAAGCGGCTGACCGGCTGGCTGTCCTGGCGCGTCAATCGCCGCCGCATCCATCTGACCCGGGTGCTCGACCTGCTGCTCGAGGATCTGGCCGGGCGCGGCGCGGACCACGTCACGGTGACCGGCGATCTGGTCAACATCTCGCTGCGGCAGGAATTCGCCCGCGCCGGCCAATGGCTGCGGCGGCTGGGCACCGGCGAACATGTCACCGTGATTCCGGGCAACCACGACGCCTATGTCGATTTTCCGTGGGACGAAGGCGCCGGCCGCTGGGCCGAGTTCATGAGCAATCGCGGCTGGGAGCCGGAAGGCGCGGCGCCGAACGGCACGCAGAGCGGTTTCCCCTTCGTCCGTCGGCTGGGCCGCGTCGCGCTGGTCGGCCTCTCCACCGCGCTGCCGATGCCGCCCTTCATCGCCGCCGGGCAACTGGGCGAAGCGCAGATCGCCGGCCTGACACAGGCGCTGCGCGCCCTCGGGGCCGAGGATGCCTTTCGCGTCGTGTTGATTCATCATCCGCCGTTTCCCGGCGGCGCCTACAAGCGCAAGTCGCTGCTCGATGCCGAGGCGTTCCAGGCGGCGATCCGCGACGCCGGCGCCGAACTTGTGCTGCATGGCCATACCCATGTGGCCGGATTGGGACGCATTGGCCAGACGCCGGTGATCGGTGTGCCCTCCGCCTCAGCGTTGAAGTCGGGCCACAAGGACGCCGCCGCCTACAACCTGTACCGAATCGCGGAGGGCGATTCGGGTTGGAAGGTCACCGTCGAAATCCGCGGTCTGGCCCCCGATGCGGCGCGAATCGCGGCGGCGGGGAGCTATGCGTTAACTATTCCGCGCGCGCGCCACTGACCGGGGCAACATTGACAATCCAGGCCGGCTCGCAATTGTGCTAAGCATGCGGCAGCCGCGCTGGCGGGGATGGCGCGCGGCGGCTGGACCGGAATTTGAGGGCAATGCATGGGTACTTCGCCGAACGCCACGGCCGCGAAATTCGGCTATCCGGATTCGCTGCTGCGCGCCTATCGGCATTGGCTCGCCTTGGTGCGGCCGCAGCAGGCCACCTTGGGCGCGCTGGTCCTGGTCTGCACTGACCCGGCCACGGCGTTTTCGCAGATTTCGGTCCGCGCCTTCGAGGAACTGGCGCAGGTGACGGCGGACCTGGACGCCGCCCTTGCCAAGGCTTTTGCGCCGGACAAGTTGAACTATGTGATGTTGATGATGGTCGATCCCGACGTTCACTTTCATGTGCTGCCGCGCTACGCGGCGCCGCGCAGGGTCGCGGGGCGGGAGATTGCCGACCGCTTCTGGCCGAAGCCCGTCGACCTGACGCAGCCGGTCGAATCCGATTCCTCCCTGGCGCAGGCGGTGCAGGCCGCGCTGGCCGGCGCCTGGCGCCGGGACTGAGGCCGCATGAAGTTCCTGCGCCTGCAATTGATCGACCGTTACGTCCTGAAGCGGGTCAGCTGGCCGCTCGCCGCCGCGATCATCATCGGCATGGCGGCGCTGCTGCTCGAGCGCCTGATCCGCCTGCTCGATCTGTTCGCCAATCGCGGCGGGCCATTGACGCTGATCCTGAAGATGCTCGGCAACCTGGTGCCGCATTACCTCGCCATCGCGATTCCCGCCGCCTTCTTCGTCGGCATCCTCTATGCCACCCTGCGCATGTCGAACGACAGCGAGCTCGACGTGATGCGGGCGAGCGGCCTGTCGCTGGCGCGGCTGGCGGCGCCGATGCTGGGCATGGCGGTGGTGCTGACCGTCGCCTCCGCGCTGATCCTCGGCTTCCTGCAGCCCTATACCCGCTATGCCTACCGCGCCCTGGTCTATCTGGTGACCGAGACCTCCTGGAACTCGGCGATCGAGCGGGGCGCGTTCTTCAACGGCTTCGGCGGCAAGACCATCCTGATCGGCGACATCGCCCAGGGCGGCCGCGCGCTGTCGCGCATCTTCATCCAGGAGACCGACGAGAACGGCAACAATCTCGCCTTGTCGGCGCAGACCGGGGAGCTGACCAAGGATCCACGGACACAATCGCTGCAACTGATCCTGCGCGACGGGATCCGGGTCGAATCGAAATCCGACGGCACGGGCGGCAAGGCGCTCGAGTTCCAGGAACTGGCCCTGCCGCTGGAGGTCATTGCGCCCGACCCTTACCGTGACCGCAACAAGGAATCCGAGCTCAACTTCTTCGAGCTGCTCAAGGCCTATCACGAGAACTGGCCGAGCATCGGCCGCGACAACCTGGTCTCGGAGATCAACTACCGCCTGGTCCGGGCGCTATCGGTGCTGTTCCTGCCGCTGCTGGCGATCCCCATCGGCCTCAGCTCGCGCCGCTCGCCCACCAGCATCCGCATCGTCGCCGGGATCGCGCTGCTGATCCTCTACTACCAGCTGCTGCAGTTCGGCCAGCAGATGGTGGAGAACGGCCGCCTGTCGGCGATCCTCGGGCTGTGGGCGCCGTTCCTGGTCTTCGCCCTGGGCAGCACCTACGCGTTCCATGTCGCCAATTCGGGCCTTGGCCAGGATCCGTTCAGTGCCTTCTTCCGCCTGCTCGACGATGCCTGGCTGTGGTTGCGGGCGCGCTGGACGACGCTGGCGGCGCGGAGGCGCCCCGCATGATCACCTTCATGCGCTACGCGCTCAAGACCTTCCTGTGGAACTTCTTCGTGCTGTGGATAAGCTTCACCGCACTGCTGCAGATCGTCGATCTGCTCGGCAACAGCGACGAGGTGCTCGACCGCCATCCGCACGATGTCGGCGCCGTGGTCGAATATGCCATCTGGCGCCTGCCCGAGCTGGCGGTGTTCCTGATCCCGTTCAGCGTGCTGATGGCGACCCTGCTGTCGCTGGCGAAGTTCGAACGCAACAACGAAACCCTGGCGTTGAAATCCGCCGGCGCCCCCTACTACCGCATCCTGATGTCGTTGCTGCCGGCGGTGGGTCTGGTGGCGGCGCTGCACTTCGCGCTAACCGATCAGATGGTGCCGCGCTCGATCGACCACCTGATGTCGCGCAACCTCTACGTGGACAAGAAGAACAAGGACGATGACGAGGACCATCGCGTCTGGGTGCAGGAGGGCGACACCGTCGTCGAGGTGGGCGAGGTGGAGCAGCAGGGCCTGGTGCTGCTCAACATGCGCCTTTACGCCCGCGACGCGATCGGCAACATCGTCAACCAGCGCTATGTGAAGCGCGCGACTTACGACGTCGCGACGCGGATCTGGACGCTGCAGGGGATCGAGGAGACCAAGGTCATCGCCGACCGCGGCACCGAAGTGACCTCCATCCCCAGCGCCGTCTGGGAGACCAAGCTGGGGCCGCAGGAATTCTCCGAGCTGATCGAGCGGCCGCAGGCGATGACCACGCACCGGCTGTGGGGCTTCGCGTCCTCCACCCAGCTCGGCGTGCGTCCGACCTATTTCTACGAGACCTGGCTGCAGAAGCGCATCGCCCTGCCGGTCAGCTCGATCCTGATGATCCTGCTGGCGGCACCCGTGGCGCTCAGCTTCGGCCGCCGCGACCGCGGCGTCGCCTCGGGCATGGCGATCGGCTTCGGTCTCGGCTTCCTCTATTTCATCGCCGAGGGCCTGGTGCTGTCGCTCGGCGAAAGCGGCGCGGTACCGCCCTTCTTCGCCGCCTGGCTGCCGGCCCTGCTCTTCGCCAGCATCGGCGGCCTGTGGCTGATACGGCTCGAGGGTTTCTAGCATCGTGATCATCTGGATCGACGCCGCGCGCGATGCCGGCGAGCGGGTTTTCGGCCTCGGCCTCCTCGAGCGGCATCTGAAGGCGCTGCGGCACCGCAAGGTCGCCCCGACCGCCGTGGTCGTCGACCTCGGCGACAGCGGCCGGCCGGACCCCGTTGCGGCGCGCGCCGATTGGCCCTTCCCGGTGCGCGTGGCGCGCGGCGGCGGAACCATCCGCACGCGCATTGCCGCCGCCGCGGCGGGAGCGCCCGTGCTCGCCGTCGATTGCGAGACCCTGGTCGATGCGCGGCTCTACGATTTCCTGGTCCAGCAGCAGCGTGCGCTGGTGGCGGAAGAAGACGGCGCCGTGCTCGCCTTCATTCCCGATGCGGGCCTGCTGCGGGCGGAGGCGACGGAGCTGCGCGCCGCGCTGCCCGACGGGTTCCCACGCCTCGCCCAGGCGGACTTTCCGGGTTTCATCCGCAACCTGCGCCGTACCCTGCCCTTCTACCTGTTCAAGGTCGGCAGCGAATCCGAGCGCAAGGCGGTCGAGCGTTTCCTGTTCTGGTCGAACTACAAGGGCTCGACCGACTTCTTCACCAAGTATGTCTATCCACCGCTGGTCTGGCTCCTGGTGCGGCCGCTGGCCCGGCTGGGCGTGCATCCCAACTGGGTGACCGGATTTTCCATCCTGCTCACCCTCGCGGTGATCCCGCTGTGCGCCACCGGGCATTTCCTCGCCGGATTTCTCTGCGCCTATGGCATGAGCGTGCTGGATTCCGTGGACGGCAAGCTGGCGCGCCTCACCTTCACCGATTCCAGGCTCGGCAACATTCTCGATCACGGCCTGGACCTGGTGCATCCGCCCTTCTGGTACTGCGCCTGGGCCTATGGCTTGACCCTGCCGGGACCCGGCGCAGGCGGCGGGGGCGACGTTTCGTCGCCCGTCTTCATCGCCTCGCTATGGATGCTGGGGCTCTATGTGATCGACCGGCTGATCCTGAAGGTCTACCCGACCCGCTTCGGCCGCGGCCTTCACACCCACGCCGCGCTGGACGGCTTCGTGCGCACCTTCATCTCGCGTCGCAACATAAATCTTCCTTTATTTACAGTCGGTTATTATGCCGGGTTGGGCGTCGAGACGATCTACCTGATCGTGTTCTGGCAGGCCCTGACCTGCCTCTATCATGGCCTCCGCACCGCCTGGATCCTGGCCTATGACCGGCCGCAGGGGGCACCCGGGATCTGAGCCCGGCGGAATCCGGTTGCCTTGCGATAAATTGTTGATTCGCCTAGATTGCCGCCCAGATTCGTCGGCGCATTTCAGCCCGAAAGGCAGAGTTGATTCATGGTCCGTTGGGGCTTCTGGAAGAACCGCACCCACAACCTCGCCCGCATGAGCCTGGGCGACCTGGTGGTGGCGTTCTTCTCCTACTACGCCGTGCTGGTCTATCTCGGCCTGACCGCCGTCACCCTGTATTTCGCCGCCCTCTGGTTCGAGAGCTGGGCGCCGCTGGTGGTTGCCGCCGTCTTCGCCATGCTGGCCTATCCGCTGGCCTGGTACGTCCTGCATCGCTGGGTGCTGCACAGCCAGTTTCTCTATCGCTCGCCGCTGACTGCGGCGGTGTGGAAGCGGATCCATTTCGACCATCACCAGGACCCGCATAACCTGGTCGTGCTGTTCGGCGCGCTCTATACCACGATCCCGACCATCGCCCTCGTCACCATGCCGATCGGTTATTGGATCGGCGGGCCGGCGGGCGCGGCGACGGCCTTCGCCTTCGGCCTGCTCTCCACCGTGTTCTACGAGTTCAGCCACTGCGTCCAGCACCTGAACACCACGCCGAAGACCAGGTTCATGCGCCAGATCAAGAAGCAGCACCTGGCGCATCACTTCCACAACGAGCAGGGCAATTTCGGCATCACCAATTTCCTCTGGGACCGCCTGTTCGGCACCTTCTATGCCGAGCCGAAGCTGCGGCCGAAGAGCGCCACGGTGTTCAACATCGGCTACACCGAGGAAATGGCGCAGCGCTACCCCTGGGTCGCCAGATTGAGCCAAGGCACGCGCGGCGACGCCAATCCGCGCCGCTTCCGCGAAAACGCCGCGCCCGACGCCCCGTCGCGCGCCGGCCGCTAAGCTCCGAGTACCCATGCCGCGCCCGGTCGTCGTGGTCGAGGCGGTCGCCTCCGCCCAGGACCTGAAGGATTTCATCCAGTTCCCCAAGCGGCTCTACGCCGCCGAGAAGGGCTATATCGCGCCGCTCGACCTGGAACGCTCCGAGACGCTGAGCAAGCGCAAGAACCCCTATTTCCAGCACGCCGAGGGCGATTTGTTCCTCGCCCGGCGCAACGGCGAAGTGGTGGGGCGCATCTCCGCCCAGCTCTGCCAACTGCATGAGCAGAAATACCGCGACCAGACCGGCCATTTCGGCTGGCTCGACGCCGCCAACGACGCCGAGGTGTTCGAGGCGCTGACCACCACCGCCGAGCGTTGGCTGCAGGCGCGCGGCGCGCGGCGCATCGTCGGCCCGTTCAGCTTCTCCAGCAACGAGGAATCGGGCCAGCTCATCCGCGGCTTCGAGGCGACGCCGATGCTGATGATGCCGTTCCACCTGCCGCACCAGGACCAGCGGCTGCTCGATTGCGGCTACCGCAAGGCCAAGGACCTGATCGCCTACACCGTCGACAAGGCGAGCTACCACGCCGTCGGCTCCACCCGCATGCTCGACAAGGCGATGGCGGACGGCCGCATCCGGCTGCGCCCGCTCGACATGAAGAACTACAAGCACGACCTGGCCAAGCTGCTCGAGGTGTTCAACGACGCCTGGTCGGAGAACTGGGAGATGGTGCCGTTCTCCCAGGCCGAGATCGAGATGGCGGCCAAGAGCATGAAGCCGCTGATCGACCCAAACCTGGTGGTGATCGCCGAGGTCGACGGCGAGATCGCCGGCATGCTGGTCTGCCTGCCGAACCTGCTGGAGGCGATCCGCGACCTGAACGGCCATCTGTTGCCGTTCGGCTGGGCGAAGCTGCTGTGGCGGCTGAACCGCAAGACGGTGAAGACCGCGCGCGTGCCGCTCATGGGCATCCGCCGCAAGCATCACGGCACCCTGCTCGGCGCGGTCCTGCTGCCGCTGATGTTCAACCACCTGAAGGGGCCGTTTTTCGCCCGCGGCCTGGAACAGGTCGAGTTGTCATGGATCCTGGAAGATAATCTGCCGATGCGCCGTGTGATCGAGGGCGTCGGCGGCAAGGCCTATAAGACGTATCGCATTTACGAGAAGGCGCTCGCTTGAACGCATTGATCCTGGCCGGCAGCCGCGGGCCTGAGGACCCGATGGCGAAGGCAGCCGGCGTGTCGCACAAGGCGCTGGCCCCGGTCGCCGGCATTCCCATGCTGCTGCGCGTGGCCGAGGCGCTGAAGGAAAGCGGCCGCTTCCAGCGGCTCTATGTCTGCATCGAGGATCCGTCGGTCATCTTCAAGGTGCCGGGCCTCGAGGCGCTGCACCGCACCCGCCTGCTGGAGACGATCGCCGCCGCCGACAGCCCCGCCGCCAGCGTCGCCGCCGCGCTGAAGCGCATCGATCTGAGCCGCCCGCTGCTGGTCACCACCGCCGATCATCCGCTGCTGACGCCGGCGATCCTCGAGCGTTTCCTGGAACTGGCGCCGGCCGATTGCGATCTTGCCGTCGCGCTGGCGCCCGCCGACGTGGTCGCTGCCGCCTATCCCGGCGCCATCCGCACTTTCTACAAGCTCGGCGGCAAGCGCTTCAGCGGCTGCAACCTGTTCCTGGTGCGCTCGGACAAGGCCGCCGCCATCGCCGCCTATTGGCGCAAGCTGGAAGCCTTCCGCAAGCAACCGCTGAAGCTGGTCTGGAATGTCGGGCCGCTGGCCTTCCTGAAGACGGTGCTCGGCATGATGAGCGCCGAAGCCGCCTTCGCCCATTTGTCGCGCAAGGCCGGCGGCGTCATCAAGCACGTCGAACTGCCGATCGCCGAAGCCGCCATCGACGTCGACAAGCCCGCCGACATGGAACTCGCCGAGCGCATCCTGGCGGCGCGGGTCTAAAAAAAGACCGGCGCGAATCTTCACTTCGGCCCCCTCCCTAACCCTCCCCCCTTCGGGTGGAGGGAACAGTCGGCCGACTCCCTCCCCCTTCAGGGGGAGGGTCGGGGTGGGGGCAGTTGCAGCGCTCAGCGCTGAAGGAGACTCACCACCCCTCGACCAGCTTGTTCACCCGCTCGAGGTCGGCGGGGAAATCGACCTCGCCCCAGCGCGATCCTTCGATGTTGCAGGTCATCACCTGGCCGCGCTCGGCGATCTGGCCGATGGCGCGGAGGTACCACCACTTCAGGCCCTCGGGCGTGTGCATGATGTCTTCGAGATACTGCGTGAACAGCTTCGGCCCCTCGCCGCGGAACAGCAGCATGCCGATGGATTCGCCGTCGGTGCGCTCGGGCGGCAGGGTCTTGCCGATGTCGAGCAGCTTCTCGCCCTTGAGATGCACCTTCATGTCGTCGGAATCGTAGGATTCCTTCTTGTCGATGGTGACGGTGATGGGCGCCGCGGGGCTCGCCAGCAGCTTCTGGAAGATTTTCGGCTCGATCACCGTGTCGCCGTTGAGGATGACGAAATCGCGGTCCATCTCGGCCCGCGCCATCCAGCACGAGGCGAGGTTGTCGGCCAACTTGAAGAACGGGTTGTAGATGGTGCGGATCTTGAGCTTCGGCCCCTCCAGCTTCTTCAGCAGGGCCTGCACGTCCTTGGCGTGATAGCCGACCACCACGGCGATGTCGTCCACGCCGCCCTGGGTCAGCGCCCAGATCTGCCATTCGATCAGGGTCCGGGGGCCGATGGGCAGCAGGCATTTCGGCCGGCCTTCGGTCAAAGGAAGCAGGCGCGAGCCCTGGCCCGCGCTCAAAATGATCGCCTTCATGGGAAAAGCACCAAGCGAAGCTCAAAGATGCCGCAAGATCGGTATTTCTTCCAAATCTGTCAACCCTTTAGGACGCCCCGGGACACCCCGCCGCGGCGGCCGGCCGGGCGGGTAAAGTGGTTTACATGTCAAAAACCGGTCTGCTATAAGCTGCCACCGCATCGCCGCCGCCCGGTCGGGCGTCCGGCGTGATCCCCGGTAGCTCAGCGGTAGAGCAACCGGCTGTTAACCGGTTGGTCGCTGGTTCGAATCCGGCCCGGGGAGCCAGTTTTGAGAGGCCTCGGCCTGTGGAGCCTGTCTCCATGGCCGGGGCCTCTTTATTATGGGCACCGTGATAGATCGCGACCATTGCGCACCGCCAGCCAGCAGACGGGCATGCCTGATACCCTTACCTCCCCGGACATCGCGATCGATCGGAACGGCGTCGTCGATTTCCTGCGCCGCGCCCTTGTGGAGGCCGAGGTGATGCCGCGCGCGCGGCTGCATGTCCGCCAGGCCTGCCCCTCCGGCCAGCCTTTGGAACTCTGGTTCGACAGCGCGGCACAGGCCGATCTCTATGCGCCACGCCTCGCGGAATGCGCGCCCGTACCGGGAACTGCCGCCACGCGCCTCTATGTGCTGGATTCGATGGGCCAGCTGCCGGGCTGGGCCGATGAGGCGTTCGACGCCCCGGCGTTCCATGCTCTGTTGCGCGACGCCGGCTTGCGCGCCGCCTATCCGCATCAGCCGCAGATCTGGCAGGTGCTGGATGTGCAGGCCGGAATCGGGCTCCATCTCGCGCGCTCGATCGACGACCTGCCGCTGTGGCACGCGGGGCAACCCTTGCGCCAGCACCTGCACTGGCTGCTGCAGGCCCAGGGCAAGCGCATCGCCCATGCCGCCACGCTTGGCGCGGCCGGGCGCGGCATCCTGCTGTTCGGCAGCGGCGGCGCCGGAAAGTCCGGCACGACCCTGGCCGGTGTCGCCGCCGGATTGCAGTCGGTGGGCGACGACTATGTCGCGCTTGGCGGCATGGAGCGCGCAGTGGCGACGCCGCTGTTCCGCATCTTCAAGCAGGACCGCCGCGGCCTGTCGCGCATCGCCGGCCTGTACGAGAAGACTGCCGATATGCCGGAGAACTGGATGCGCAAGGTGGAGTTCGACCCCACCGCGTTCTTCCCCGGCTGCCTCGTGGAGGAGATGGAGATCCGCGCCATCGTCCTGCCGCGGATCGCGCGCGCCGAGACCTCGCGCTTCGTCGCCATTCCCAGTGGCGAGGCGATGCGCGCCCTGATCCCCACCAACCTGATGCAGTTCCCCGGCGAGGCGGATGACGGCATGGCCTACTACGCCAACCTGCTGCGGCGCCTGCCCGCGTACCGGCTGGAGCTGTCCGCCGACGCGGTGGAGTGCGGCGACGCCTTGCGCACGTTCATCGGCGGTCTCTAGCGATGGCCGCCCGGTTGCAGCATCCGTTCCCTTGCCCCTATCCTCCCCGCCACCGAAGCCTTGCAGGATGCGCGACGTGAGCGGCTCCGCGGATGACATCTCGGTCGTGATCCCCGCCTACAACGCCGCCGCCTATCTGGCGGAGGCGGTGCGGAGCGTGTGCGACCAGACCGTGCCGCCGCAGCGCATCATCATCGTCGACGATGGATCGACCGACGCGACGCCCGAGGTCGCCGCCGGTTTGCAGCGCGCCGGGCTCGGCCCCACGATCGAATACCTGCGCCAGGAGAATGGCGGCCCCGGATCGGCCATGAATCGCGGCGCGGCCCTGGTCGAGCACGGCCTCATCGCCTTCCAGGCCGCCGACGACATCTGGGTCCCGGAGAAGACGAGCTGGCAAATACAAGCGCTGAACGACGGCGCCGACATCGTCTTCGGCCACGCCCAGAACTTCATCAGCCCGGAACTCGACGCCGCGACCGCGGCCAGCCTGCATTGCCCGCCGGAGCCCATGCCCTGCGAGCTCGCCAGCGTATTGCTGACGCGGGTCGGCACGTTCCGGGCGGTCGGCTGGTTCGACCTGCGCGCGCGCATCGGCGAATCCCTGGACTGGCTGGGCCGGGCCAATGATATGGGCCTCAAATCCGCGATCCTGCCGCAGGTGGTGGCCTTCCGCCGGTTGCACGGGCGCAATTTCAGCCTGACCCGCCGGCCCGACAGCCAGGAATACCTGCGCCTGCTCAAGACCATGCTCGATCGCCGGCGCGCGGCCGGCAAGCCGTCCCACGACCAATGAGGGCGGGACCGCCGATTGCTGGCGCGGCGACGGGATGCTAGTTTCGGCCGCAGTCAATTCGGGGAAACTCATGGGTCAGACAACGGTTCTGGAAATCGCCGCGCCGGGCTGCGCGGCCCAGGAATTCGACGGCGAAGTCGTCGCCTTGAATCTCAGCAACGGGATCTATTGCAGCTTCCGCGACCTCGGCGCCGTGCTGTGGCGCGACCTGGCGGCCGGGCATCCGGTCGAGGCGATGGCGGCGCTGCTGGCGCCGGCCCTGGGCGGCACCCAGGCGGTGCAGGATTTCGTCGCGCGGATCACCGCCGAGGGATTGATGCGCCCCGCGACAAATGCGGCGCCGGTCCAGGATCAGCCGCAGGTCGTCGCGGCGCTGGCCGGCGGCATCGCTCCCGCGCTCACCTTCGAGGTCTTCGAGGACATGAAGAACCTGCTGCTCTTCGACCCGGTGCACGAGGTCGACGACGTCAAAGGCTGGCCGGCTCTGCCGAACGGCGCCTGAGCGGCAGCCGCGCCGCGATCCAGGACTTCGCTGCCCGGCCATAGCGGGCAAAGACGCCCTCATCCTGGTGCGTGCCGAAGCGGATGCAAAGATCCCTGACCGCGAGCTTGCGATCGGTGCGGAGCTGCAGTGTCTCGACGCCGCGCGCCGACATCAGGCAGGCCGGGAACCGCATCACCGCGGTATAGCGGATGCGCCCGCCGGTCTTTCTGCTCGCCTGCGCCACCGGCACCATGCCCACGATCAGATCCTGCGACAGGATGCGCAGCCGGCTGTGCCGGCCGGCATGCCAGGCGCGGAAGCTGATCTCGACACGCAGGCGCGCGAAGGGATTGCGCTCCGCCGGAACCGGAACCTGCAGCTTTTCGCCGCGCCCGAGCGACGGAATGCGCACGACGGAAGCAGCCTGCGCCGGCGCTTTGCCCGCCGGAACCGGACGGGCCCGCGCCATGCGCATGGCCCGCGCCGCGGCGACGATGCGAAACGCGCCGATCTCCTCCTCGCTCGACGGGTTGTAGCGTGTCGCGCGGGTCGCGAATTCGACCTGATAGGCCTTGCCCACCGGCCGCGTCAGTTCGGCGAGGACCGCGTCCGGCACCGGGCATTGCAGCCGCTCCCGCAGCAGCAGCAAGGGCGCCGCGACGAAGAGCTCGATGCGGCGGAGGTGCGCCTCCTGCAGGAACAGGTCCCAGTCGATCTCCCCCGCGCGGATGAAGGCGTTGAGGTCCAGCGCCCAGTGCGCCGGATGCGGCAGATGGTTGAACAACACGGCCTGGCTCAGGGTGACGATGGCCTGGTCGGTCCGGCCCGGGCACTGCAGGTCGATGCCGTGGAAACTGGCGCGCTGGGCCCGCTCCCAGAAGCCGAGATCCTGGCCGATGCATTGGTTCTGCCGGATGGCGAAGCGGTGCAGGTCGAACTCGCCGCCGGCGCGCGAATTGGGCCCGGTCAGCCCGACGGCATGCGACTTCAACCGCGTGATCCGGTCATTGTCCTTCGGATCGCGCCGCCAGCCCGCGTCATAGACCACTTCGAGCGTGCGCTCCCAGTCGTCGGGATGGACCAGCACGTCGATGTCGCGCACCGCGCGTTCCTTCGCGACACCCGGATCGCTGGCCAGGCGCGCCGCACCTTTGATCAGCATCTGGCGAATGCCGGCGGCCTGCATTGTTGCCAGCAGCGGCCGGGTGGCGGCGAGCGTGATCTGGTTCACCGCCCAGATGTAGCGCCGCATCCCTTCCAGGCGGGGATCCAAGGGCAGGTCCGGCTCGATCTCGCGGATCCGGCCGGCCACCGCGGCGAGCAGTCGGACATCGGCATGATCGGCGGCGGCCAGATCGTTCTCGGCCCGCCATTGCCGCCAGGCCCGCCGCGCCGTGTCGGGGTCGGCGAGTGCGGCGATCAACAGGCGTATCTGCCCTTCCGGCGGCCAATGACGCCGGAGCAGTTCTTGAATCAAAAGCCCTCCCCCGATCGCAGCTGAGGTCGCCGCCGGCGCGCCGCCGAGCGAGACAATACCGGCCACCCCTCGGGCCGGCAACGGCGGCTGCCTGGGAACGCCGTCTTG
>JBGAGP010000072.1:0-24630 GCA_044226685.1 Dongiaceae bacterium | reverse complement strand
GCCTGCGTCGAGCGCGAGCATCTGGGCGGCATCTGCCTCAACTGGGGCTGCATCCCGACCAAGGCGCTGCTGCGCCTGGCCGAGGTGGGCCACCTGATGAAGCATGCCGACGCCTATGGCTGGAGTGCCAGCAACGTCACCTTCGACTTGGCCAAGGTGGTCAGACCGAAACTCGCGCAAGGTGTCGAAGCAAGCTGTCAACGGCGTCGCGCACCTGTTGAAGAAGAACAAGGTGACCGTGTTCGACGGCCAAGCGCGTCTCAACGGCGCCGGCAAGGTGAAGGTCGAGAAGGACGGCAAGCCCGTCGCCGACCTGACCGCCAAGAACATCATCCTGGCGACCGGTGCGCGGGCGCGCACGCTGCCCGGCCTGGAGCCGGACGGCAAGCTGGTCTGGACCTACAAGGAAGCCATGGTGCCGACGGTCATGCCGAAATCGCTCCTGGTGGTCGGCAGCGGCGCCATCGGCATCGAGTTCGCCAGCTTCTACCGCACGCTGGGCGCCGAGGTGACGGTGGTCGAGGTGATGGACCGCGTGCTGCCGGTGGAGGATGCCGAGATCTCCGCCTTCGCCAAGAAGGCGTTCGAGAAGCAGGGCATGAAGATCCTCACCTCCGCCACGGTGAAGGGCCTGAAGAAGGGCGCCGACAGCGTGACGGCGACCATCGAGGCCGGCGGCAAATCCCAGGAGATCACAATCGACCGCGTGATCCTCGCTGTCGGCATCGTCGGCAAGCCGGAGAACCGCCCTCGAAGGCACCAAGGGTGAAGGTCGAGAAGACCTACGTGGTGATCGACGGCTACGGCGCCACGGGCGAGCCGGGTGTCTATGCCATCGGCGACCTGGCCGGGCCGCCCTGGCCGCCCACAAGGCGATGCACCAGGGCGTCATCTGTGTGGAGAAGATCGCTGCAGTCAAAGGCGTGCACCTGATGGATGTGCGCAACATCCCCGGCTGCACCTATTGCATGCCGCAGGTGGCCAGCGTCGGCCTGACCGAACAGGCGGCCAAGGACAAGGGCTATCAGGTCAAGGTGGGCAAGTCCTCTTCATCCCCGGCAACGGCAAGGCCATCGCCCTGGGCGAACCGGAGGGCCTGATCAAGACCGTGTTCGACGGCAAGACCGGCGAATTGCTGGGTGCTCATGATCCCGGGGCGGAGGTGACGGAACTGATCCAGGGCTATAAAATCGCCAAGACCCTGGAGACCACCGAGGCCGAGCTGATGCACACCGTCTTCCCGCATCCGACGCTGTCCGAGATGATGCACGAGGCGGTGCTGGCGGCCTACGGCCAGACGCTGCATATGTGAGAAGGATCGAGGAAGATGGGCCCCGAAGATGGACTTTCTCTGCCGTGAGCGATCCTGGCGGCTTCGATCGCGCTGCTGGTTGTCTTCGTTCCCTACATCAAGATCATCCGGAAAGCGGGCTATTCGGGTTGGTGGTTCCTGACCGCTTTCGTGCCGCTGCTCAATTTCGTGATGCTCTGGGTGTTCGCCTTCGCCGACTGGCCCAATTTGAGGCGAACCGACCCGCTATGACCGACAAGACCGCCCTTCGCCCAGAGAAAGCGCATCGCCCGGACAATCCGGTGGCGATGCCAAGCCGACCTGATCTGGGTCAAGGCGCCGACCAGCGCCGCCTATGCCCGAGACCAGGCGCTGGTGCGCAAGCACAACCTGCACACGGTGTGCGAAGAGGCGGCTCACCGCCCGAATATCGGCGGTCACTGGCAGCAGAAGCACGCCACCTTCGCGGTCCTGGGGTCAGTCTGCACCCGCGGCTGCGCCTTCTGCAACGTTGCGACGGGGCAGCCGGACCAGCTCGACCCGCATGAGCCGGACAATCTGGCCGAGGCCTGCGCCACGCTGGGCCTGCACCACGTCGTCATCACCTCGGTCGACCGGGACGATCTCGCGGATGGCAGGGCGAGCATTTCCTTGCAGGTGATCCGCCGCATCCGCGCGGTCTCGCCCGGCGACCACCATCGAGGTGCTGACCCCGACTTCCTCAACAAGCCCGGCGCCGTCGCCAAAGTGGTCGAGGCGCGGCCCGACGTCTTCAACCACAACCTGGAGACCGCCGGCGGCGACACCGCTCGGTGCGGGCGGGCGCGCGCTATTTCACCTCGCTGCGCCTGCTGCATCGGTCAAGGAGATCGACCCGTCGATGTTCACCAAGTCCGGCCTGATGGTGGGGCTTGGCGAGGAGAACGACGAGATCTTCCAGGTGATGGACGACCTGCGCGCCGCCGATGTCGACTTCCTCACCATCGGCCAATACCTGCAGCCGACCAAGAAGCATCACGCGGTCGAGCGCTTCGTGCCGCCGGAAGAGTTCGAGATGTTCAAGCGCCAGGGGCAGGGCAAGGGCTTCCTGCTGATCGCCGCCTCGCCGCTGACCCGGTCCTCGCACCATGCCGGCGACGATTTCCGCCGGCTGAAAGCCGCGCGCGAGGCGCAGCAAGCCGGAAAAGCGCAGGGGTTCCCGCCGAATGAAAGTCCACAGCGAGCGGCGGGTCCTGCCCTTCACGCCGGAGCAGATCTTCGCCCTGGTGGGCGACGTCGCGAAATACCCCGAGTTCCTGCCCTGGTGCACCGGCGCCCGCATCCGCGAGCGCCAGGAGACGCCGACCGGCGAGACGATGGTCGCCGACCTGATGATCGGCTTCAAGATGGTGCGCGAGCGCTTCACCAGCCGCGTCACCCTCGACCGGCCGAAACTGCGCATCGATGTCGACTACATCAACGGGCCGTTCAAGCAGCTCACCAACAACTGGACCTTCTCGCCCACGGCGGACGGCAAGTGCCAGATCGACTTCCACCTGGAATTCGAGTTCAGCTCGATCGTGCTGCAGAAGCTGATCGGCGTGCTGTTCCACGAGGCGGTGCGGCGCATGGTGGCGGCCTTCGAAGCCCGCGCCTACCAGCTCTATCAGCCGATCGCGTAATAGACGCCCTCCAGGCGCTCCATCCGGCGCTGCGGCCTGCGTCCGGCGCAACGCCGAGCGCATCGGCCTGCGCGGTCGCGACGGCCGCGATCACCGCATCGAGCGCGTCGGAGGCCACCGCGCGAGCAGCGGCTGGCGCAGGATGCCGACGGCGCCGCGAGCGTCGGCGCGTTGGGCGCGGCGCCACGCGCCCCTTGTAGGATAGATAGAGCTCGATCGATTTCAGGTCGAGGCCAGGCAGACCTCGATCAGCACCGGTTTCCCGGGCGCAGCACCTACTGCGGATGGATAATCGCCGCGCCCTTGCGCACCAGCGGGCCAGCACGCCAGCGATGCCCCACCAGGTCTGGCGATAAAGGCGCAGATTGTGGGCGTTGAACGGCGTCTTCGCCGTGCGGTCGGTCAGGCGCTTGAACGCCGCCGCCGCCGGGGTAGCTGCGGAACGCAGCGCGGAAGCTGTCGGCATCGGCGTAGCGCCGCGTAGCCGAGAGCGAAAGCGCGCCAGGTGCGCGCGTCCAGCTGGTCGCGCGGCAGACTGAACGGGAAATCGCAGCCCACCAGGCCGCGCCCAGGCCGGCGATGTGGCGGACCAGAGCGGACTGCCGAGGCGGGCGCCTTGCCGCTGCCGGGCAGGTCGATCGCTGGGATGCAGGACGCGAGCGCCAGCGCCCTGGCGTTGCGCCGGCCCTCCGCGATCCAGATTTTCCGCCCCGCATCGCTGGCGCCGCTGAAATCGACGCCGAGGATGCGCGTCACCGCACCGCCTCGGCCAGCATCTCCAGGGCGCGCGCAGCCGTCGCGCAGATCGGATCGCCACGCGGTCGCCGGAACAGCTTGCGCTCGTAGCGCGTCTCGCCGCCCTTGCGGGCGGTCGCCAGATAGACCAGCCCGACGGGCTTTTCCGGCGACCCGCCGCCGGGGCCCAGCAGCGCCGGTCACCGCAACCGTGACGTCGGCATGCGCGTGGCGCAGCGCGCCCGCCGCCATTTCCCGCGCCACCTGCTCGCTGACCGCGCCGAACTTGGCGATCAGGTCCGCCGGCACGCCCAGCATCTCGGTCTTTGCCTCGTTGGAATAGGTGACGAAGCCGCGCTCGACCACGTCCGACGACCCGGCGATGTCGGTGAGCGCCGCCGCGATCATGCCGCCGGTGCGGATTCACGCCGTGGCCAGACGCCGGTGCCGGGCGCGGTAGAGGGCAAGGAGGGCGGTGGGGTCATGCTCAAGATCCGCCGCTCGCAAGACCCTCTCCCCTCGCGGGAGAGGGATGCGGAGGAGTTTGGCGAACACCGTGAGCCTAGCCAGAGCCGGGTGAGGGGGCCCCGTCGCAGACGGGCAGCGCGCGAGCGCTGTTCAGACGCGGTCGATGCCGAGAGGGCGCTCTGTCGAGCGCGCGCACCTCGCGGTGCGCTACCCCTCATCCAGCTTCGGCTAAGCTCGCTTTGCTCGCTAAGCCTTCGCATCCTTCCCCCACAAGGGGGGAAGGAGAGAAATGGCGGATGACTCTGCCTCATCCCGGCAGCGCCACCGTCGCGGTTGCTTGGGCGGCGATGCCTTCGCCGCGGCCGGTGAAGCCGAGCTTCTCGGTGGTGGTGGCCTTCACGCTGACCCGGTCGGCGGCGATCCCCAGGATCTCCGCCACCCGTGCCACCATGGCGTCGCGATGCGGCCCGACCTTGGGCTTCTCGCAGATGATGGTGACGTCGCAGTGGGCGATGCGGCCGCCGCGTTCGCTGACCAGCTTGGCGGCATGGTCGAGGAACTTCCAGGATTCCGCCCCGCGCCATTTCGGATCGCTGGGCGGGAAATGCGCGCCGATGTCCTTGGCACCGATGGCGCCCAGCACCGCGTCGGTCAGCGCATGCAGCGCCACGTCGGCATCCGAGTGCCCCTCCAGCGCGAACTCGCAGGGAATGCGCACGCCGCACATGGTGACGCCATCGCCCTTGATCAGCTTGTGCACGTCGAACCCGTTGCCGGTGCGGAATTCCATCTGTCCGCCAATCATGCGTTCCGCCCGGTCCATGTCTTCCTGCGTCGTCACTTTGAAATTCCGCTCCGATCCTTGCACGAACATGACCGGGATGCCGGCCGCCTCGGCCAAGGCCGCGTCGTCGGTCAGCTCGCGCCCGGCGAAGCGGCGATGCGCCGCCAGTATATCCGCGAAATGGAAGGCCTGCGGCGTCTGCGCCCGCCACAGATCGCGGCGGTCGACGGTGTCGCCGACATGGCCGTTCTTCTCCCGCTTGATGGTGTCGAAGACCGGCACCGCGACCAGCACGGCGCGCTGCGTCTGCAGCGCCGCGATGGTCCGCGAGATGATATCGGCGTCGATCAGCGGCCGCGCCGCGTCGTGGATCAGCACCAGGTCCGGCTGTTTTGCCGCCAGGTGCTCCAGGCCGTTCAGCACCGAATCCTGGCGCGACGCGCCGCCGGGAATGGGGGCCAGCAGGTTGGGCAGGCCCCGGGTCGCCTGGTCATAGAGATCGCGATGGTCGGGATTGATCGC
This sequence comes from Dongiaceae bacterium, assembly GCA_044226685.1. Classification (GTDB taxonomy): domain Bacteria; phylum Pseudomonadota; class Alphaproteobacteria; order Dongiales; family Dongiaceae; genus Dongia_A. The sequence continues at coordinate 19,169 of JBGAGP010000072.1, read as the reverse complement.
GACCTGGATGCCGGTGACGCCGGGATGCGCCGCGAAAGTCTCCAGGCAATGGCGCAGCAGCGGCTTGCCGGCCAGGGCCTGGTACTGCTTCGGCAGGGCGCCGCCGAAACGCTGGCCGCTGCCGGCGGCGACAATGAGGACGAAGGTGCGGGGAGCGATCATATGACGTGATGCGTGAGGCGTGTTTGCCAAGGCCGGGCAGTTTAATGATAATGCGCGCCATGTCGACTATCCCAAGCGCCGAAATCGCGGCCATTCTCACGCTGCTTCCCATTTCCATCCTGGCCGGTCTCGGCCGGCTGGAGCGCAACACGCTCGGCTGGATGCTGCTGGCGGCTGCCGTGCTCGGCGGCAGCGTTCCGGCCCTCGCCGAGTTGCAAGGCGGCTGGCGCGCTGGCCTGGCGGCGAGCCTGCACGTCACCGCATCTGCCTGTCTGATCGTCTTCGCCGCCACCTCGGTGCTGAATGCCGCGACCCTGCGCCTGGCGGCCCTGGTCTGCCCTTACATGATCGTGCTGGTCGTGCTGGGCGCCATCGCCTCGGTGCTGCAGACCGAGCCGCCATTGACCGTGCCGCCCGGTGCCTGGTTCGCCGGCCACGTGCTGCTGGCGATCGGCGCCTATGCGGCGTTGACGCTCTCCGCGCTCGCCGCCTGCGGCGTGCTGCTGCTGGAACGCGCCTTCAAGGCGCGGGTGGAAAGCTGGGCCACCCGGGTCCTGCCGCCGCTCTCGGAGACCGAGGCGCTGCAGAACCTGCTGCTGAAGCTGGCCGCCATCCTGCTCCTGCTCGCCCTGGCGACCGGAGCGGCGAACGAGTTGCTGGACGAGGGGCGGGCGCTCGCCTTCACCCACAAGATCCTGCTCTCCTTCCTTGCCTTCGCCGTGGTGCTGATCCTGCTGGTCCTGCACCACCGGACCGGGCTCCGGGGCCGCCGGGCCGCCCGCTGGCTGCTGGGCGGCTATCTGCTGCTGACCCTCGCTTATCCGGGGGTCAAGTTCGTGCGGGAAATCCTGATGGGATAGGCCGGATTTCGGCCATTTTGGCGTCGATTTTCCCTCTTTGCTGCACCGCGAAATCGTCCTATAACTGCCCAGATTTTGGGCAGCGGAATTCGGTGATCAAAAAGTGAGCATCCAGATCGGTCCAGTGAAGATTGAGGATCCCGTGATCCTGGCGCCGATGTCCGGCGTCACCGACCTGCCGTTCCGCAAACTGGTGAAGCGCAGCGGCGCCGGCCTTGTCGTCTCCGAGATGATCGCCAGCGAGGCGATGATCCGCATGAGCCGCCAGTCGCTGAAGATGGCGGAGAACGTGCCGGAGGAGGCGCCGATGGCGGTGCAACTCGCCGGCTGCGAACCCCAGGTCATGGCCGAGGCGGCGAAGCTCAACGCGGATCGCGGCGCGGCGCTGATCGACATCAATTTCGGCTGCCCGGTAAAGAAAGTGGTCAACGGCCATGCCGGGTCCGCCCTCATGCGCGACGAGGCCAAGGCGGCGAAGATCCTGGAAGCGACGGTGAAGGCCGTGAAGCTTCCCGTCACCTTGAAGATGCGCAAGGGCTGGGACGAGGCCAACCAGAACGCGCCGCGCCTGGCGAAGATCGCCGAGGAGTGCGGCATCCGCATGATCACCGTGCATGGCCGCACCCGCGCCCAGCTCTACAACGGCAGCGCCGACTGGGACTTCATCCGCCAGGTGAAGGAGGCGGTAACGCTGCCCGTCGTGGTCAACGGCGACATTGTCCGTGTGGAGGATGCGAAGATCGCGCTGGAGAAGTCCGGCGCCGACGGCGTCATGGTCGGCCGCGGCGCCTATGGCCGGCCCTGGTTCCTGAAGCAGGTGATCGCCTATCTGCGCGACGGCGAGCGGCTGCCGAGCCCGGCCATCGAGGCGCAGATGGAAACCGTGCTGGAACACTACCAGGCGATGCTGAGCCATTACGGCATCGATACCGGCCTCAAGATCGCGCGCAAGCATCTCGGCTGGTATTCCAAGGGCCTGCCCGGCTCGGCCGAGTTCCGCACCCGCATCAACCAGATCGCCGATCCCAAGGTGGTGATGGAAACCGTGCGCGCCTTCTACGAGCCGCTGATCGGCCAGACCCTACCCGAGCGCGAAGCGCCGGGTGCCGGCGAGCGCGAAGCGGCGTGAGGACCCCATGACCGGCACCGTCACACCGCTCCGCCCGCGCGATGAAACGGTCGAGCCGGGTCCCGGCGACAACGACGTTGCGATGATCGCGGCGCTGCCGCAGATGATCATCGAGGCGCTGCCGGCAGCGATCCTGGTGGTCGACGCGGAGGGCCAATGCCGGGCGATGAACGGCGCCGCGGAGAACATGCTCCATGTCGGGCGCAAGAACCTGGTCGGACGCAAGCTGGCCGAGATCGTCTTCGCCGATTGCCCGCTGTTCACCCTGATCGAGCAATGCGGCCACGGCGGCTCGGCGGTCAGCGACGCCGAAATGACCATCGGCGGGCCGCGGCTGCACCTCGAGCACATCTCCGTCGAAGTGGCGCCGCTCGACGATTCCGATGGCATGGTGGTGATCTCCATCCGCGACCGGCAGCTGGAGCATCGCATGGCGCGGCAGAGCGCCGCGGCCGAGGCGGCGCAGTCGGTGCGCGCCATGGCCGGCATGCTGGCCCATGAGATCAAGAATCCCCTGGCCGGCATCCGCGGCGCCGCGCAGCTGCTGGAATCCAAGGTGGCGCCGGCCGAGGCGGCCCTGGCCGCCCTCATCCGCGAGGAATCCGACCGCATCGTCGGCCTGGTCAATGGCGTCGAGACTTTCGCCGACGACCGCGTGCCGGCGCTTGATGCGGTCAATGTGCATGAGGTGCTGGATCACGTCTGCAAGCTGGCGCGGGTTTCCTTCGCCCGCGACGCCGTGTTGCGCGAGCTCTACGACCCGTCCTTGCCGGCGGTGCGCGGCAATCGCGATCTGTTGATCCAGATTTTCCTGAACTTGATCAAGAATGCGGCCGAGGCCTTCCACCGTCCCGAAGAGTCGATGAGCGAAAAGCCCGCGCAGAAACCCGGCGAGATTACCGTGACCACCGCCTACCAGGCGGGGTTCCGCATCGGCGAGCGCAACAAGGCGCACCGTCAGATCCGCCGCATCGCCGTGACCGTCGCCGACGACGGCCCGGGCGTGCCGGAAGCGCTGCTCGGCAACCTGTTCGACCCCTTCGTCAGCAGCAAGCCCGGCGGCCGTGGCCTGGGCCTGCCGCTGGTGGCCAAGCTGGTGCGGGCGCATGACGGCGTCATCGAGTTCTCCAGCCGCCCGGGCCAGACCCGCTTCACCGTGCTGCTGCCGATTTCCGACGACATCGATGGAGCGCGCCCATGACCGCCACCATCCTGGTTGCCGACGACGATCGCGCCATCCGCCTTGTGGTGAGCCAGGCCCTGACCCAGCGCGGCCATGCCGTGCGCGCCGCCGCCGATGCGCGCACGCTGTGGCAGTGGGTCGATGCGGGCGAGGGCGACCTGGTGGTGACCGACGTGCTGATGCCGGACGGCAACGGCCTCGACCTGGTGCCGCGGATCAAGCAGCGCCGACCGGACCTGCCGGTCATCGTCATGAGCGCGCAGAACACCATCCTGACCGCGATCCGCGCCAATGAGCGCGGCGCCTTCGAATACCTGCCCAAGCCCTTCGACCTCGACGTGCTGGTTTCCGCCGTCGACCGCGCGCTGAGCCAGGACGGCGCGACGGTGCCGAGCGTGGCGGAGCCGGAGGAGGCGCTGCCCATCGTCGGCCGCTCGCCGGCGATGCAGGAGGTGTTCCGGGTCATCGGCCGCCTGGTCAACACCGACATGACGGCTCTGATCAACGGCGAGTCCGGCACCGGCAAGGAGCTGGTCGCCCGCGCCCTGCACGATTTCGGCAAGCGCAAGGACAAGCCGTTCGTCGCCATCAACATGGCGGCGATCCCGCGCGAGCTGATCGAGAGCGAGCTGTTCGGCCATGAGAAGGGCGCCTTCACCGGCGCCATTTCGCGCGGCGTCGGCAAGTTCGAGCTGGCCCAGGGCGGCACCTTGTTCCTGGACGAGATCGGCGACATGCCGATGGAGGCGCAGACCCGGTTGCTGCGCGTGTTGCAGACCGGCGAGTTCACCAGCGTCGGTGGCCGCACGCCGCAGAAGGCCGATGTCCGCATCGTCGCCGCCACCCACCGCGACCTGCGCCAGTTGATCGCCCAGGGGCGTTTCCGCGAGGACCTGTTCTATCGCCTGAACGTGGTGCCGATCCATCTGCCGCCGCTGCGCGACCGGCGGGTCGACATTCCGGACCTGGCGCGCTTCTTCCTGGCCGGGGCGGCGCGCGACGGCTTGGCGGCCAAGAGCCTGTCCAACGCCGCGATCGAGGAGATGCAGCGCTACGACTGGCCGGGCAATGTGCGCGAGCTCGAGAACCTGATGCGGCGCATCGCGGTGCTCTACAGCGAAGCCACCATCGATGCGCGCATGGTGGCGGAATCGCTCGCCGCCGGCACCACGCATCGCGAGAGCCGCGACGGCAACGGCCGCGCCGACGAGACCCTGGGCCAATCCGTCGACCGCCATTTGCGCGCCTATTTCGCCGCCCACCAGGGGCGTTTGCCGGCACACGGCCTCTATGACCGCATCCTGCAGGAGATCGAGCGGCCATTGCTGTCGATCTGCCTGGAGGCGACGCGCGGCAACCAGATCAAGGCCGCCGAGCTGCTCGGCCTCAACCGCAACACCCTGCGCAAGAAGCTGCGCGAGCTGGAGATTCAGGCACGCCGCTCCGGAGCCGGCGGATGAGCGACACGGCCATTCCGGCCAAGCGCGATCCGTTCACCCGCCGCCTGTTCGACTGGTCGCGGCGGGTCAATCTGGAGCGGCGCGTCGCCATCGTCCTGCTGATCGTCGCGCTGATTTCCGGCGGACTGACCTACCTGGTGCTGACCGGCGGCTGGGAGACCCAGAACCCGGCCCGCGCCATCACCTGGCTGCTGCTGGTCGATCTGATCGTGGTGCTGTCGCTCGGCACCCTGATCGCCAAGCGCTTCGTCGGGCTGTGGCTCGAGCGGCGGCGCGGCCTGGTCGGCGCCCGGCTGCATGCGCGGCTGGTCCTGCTGTTCGGCCTGATCGCGCTGATCCCGGCGATCGTGGTGTCCGTGTTCTCGACCTCCTTCCTCAATTACGGCCTCGATATCTGGTTTGGCGACAAGATCAAGGAGGCGGTGGAAAGCTCGCTCAACGTCTCGCAATCCTATCTCCAGGACCACCAGCAGCGCGTCGTCAACGACACCCTGTCGATCGCCAACGAGATGCGCGACCAGGACTGGGGCGGCTATATCGACCTGCAGCGCCTCGATGCCTTCCTGGATCGCCAGGTCGATCTGCGCGACCTGTCCGAGGCGGTGGTGATCGACCGCCGCAAGCAGATCCTGGCCAGTGGCGGCTTCAGCCTGATGATGGAGTTCGACCTGGAGCTGCCGCCCGACGCCCTGGTGCGGGCGGATTCCGGGGATACGGTCATCCTGCATTCGCAGACCGGCGACCGGGTGCGCGCCCTGGTCTCGGTCGACCCCTTGAACGGCTTCTACCTCTATGCCGGCCGGGTGATCGACGAAAAGGTGCTGAGCGCCATTCGCGGCAATGAAAACGCGGTCTCGCTTTATCGCCAGCTGGAGGGCGCGCGGTCGCAATGGCAGATCACCGTCGGCCTGATCTTCGCCATCCTGGCGCTGCTGCTGCTGCTGGCCGCGGTCTGGATCGCCATCGTCTCCGCCACCAACCTGGTCAAGCCGATCACCCGCCTGGTCGAGGCGGCGCAACGCCTGGGCGGCGGCAATCTGAGCGCCCGCGTCAAGATCGGCCGCCGCGACGACGAGTTGGGCGAACTCAGCCGCACCTTCAACACCATGGCCATCCGGCTGCAGACCCAGCAGGCCGAACTGGTCACCACCAACCAGCAGCTCGATGACCGCCGACGGTTCACCGAGCTGGTCCTCGCCGGCGTCTCCGCCGGCGTGATCGGCCTGAACGAGCGCGGCGAGATCGAGTTGCCCAACCGTTCCGCTTCCGAATTGCTGGGCCGCAACGTGGCCGAGCATCTGGGCGAACCGCTGCGGCAATTGGTCCCGGAGATGGGCGAACTGGTCGCCCTGGCGCAGTCCCGCGCCACGGGCGCCGCCGAGGGCCAGATCCACATGTCGCATGGGCCGGTCACCCGCACCCTGCATGTGCGCGTCGTCTCCGAGCGGGGCGAGGGCGACCATACCCGGATCGTCGTCACCTTCGACGACGTCACCGAATTGCTCTCGGCGCAGCGCAAGGCAGCGTGGTCGGACATCGCCCGCCGCATCGCCCATGAGATCAAGAACCCGCTGACCCCGATCCAGCTCTCGGCCGAGCGGCTCAAGCGCAAGTATCTGAAGCAGATTGACAACGACCCTGAGACGTTCGCCGTCTGTACCGATACGATCATCCGTCAGGTTGGCGATATCGGGCGCCTGGTCGACGAGTTCTCGTCCTTCGCCCGCATGCCGGCGCCGGTCCTGCAACCCGAGGACATCGTGGAGTTGGCGCGCCAGGCGGCCTTCCTGCAGCAGAACGGCAACCCGTCCATCACCTATGCGGTGGACCTGCCCGCCGAGCCGATCTGGGTCAGCTGCGACGCCTCGCAGATCACCCGCGCCCTGACCAACCTGATGCAGAACGCGGCCGACGCCATCGAAGCCCGGCTGGAACTGGAACGGGCCGCGACGGAAACCGCCGATGCCGGCCCGGCGGCTCAGAATCGCTTGACGCCCGGGCGTATCCATCTATGGATTCGCCGGGGCGGCAACGGCCTGGTCCTCGGCATCGACGACAATGGCCGAGGCTTGCCGCAACAGGGCCGGGAACGGCTGACCGAACCTTATGTGACGACGCGCACGAAAGGCACCGGCTTAGGGCTGGCGATCGTTAAGAAGATCATGGAAGATCACGGCGGCAATCTGCAGCTTCTGGATGGCGAGACGGGCGGCGCTTCGGTGCAGCTCCTGTTCCCGGCGGAACTGCTGCTGACCGATCCGGCATTGCGGACGGCGCAGGCATGAGCCACGCTGCGGGCAGGCCGAATGGGTTTACGCCGGTTGGATCTTTCCTGGGCGGTCGAGGCTGAGCATGGCGCGCGATATCCTCATCGTCGATGACGAAGCCGATATCCGCATGCTGATCGCCGGCGTGCTGGGCGACGAGGGCTTCACCACGCGCGAGGCCGCGAACAGCGACGAGGCGCTCTCGCACCTGCGCCAGCGCTGCCCCAATCTCATCGTCCTCGACATCTGGCTGCAGAACAGCGCGCTCGACGGCATCCCAATCTCATCGTCCTCGACATCTGGCTGCAGAACAGCGCGCTCGACGGCATGCAGCTGCTGGAGCCGATCCAGGAAAGCTATCCCGACGTGCCGGTGGTCATGATCAGCGGCCACGGCAACATCGAGACCGCCGTCAACGCCATCAAGAAGGGGGCCTTCGACTTCATCGAGAAGCCGTTCAAGGCCGACCGCCTGCTGGTCACCATCGAGCGCGCGCTGGAGAACGCCCGGCTGCGGCGCGAGAACGAGGAATTGCGCGCCCGCATCGGCAGCCAGGCCGACCTGATCGGCCGGTCCGCGGTCATGACCCAGCTGCGCCAGGCGATCGAGCGGGTCGCCCCCACCGGCAGCCGCGTGCTGTTCTCCGGCCCGCCGGGCAGCGGCAAGGAAGTGGCGGCCCGGTTGTTGCACCGCAAGTCGAAGCGCGCGGAGATGCCGTTCGTCGTGCTGAATTGCGCCACCATGCATCCCGACCGGCTGGAGATCGAGCTGTTCGGGACGGAGCGCAACGGCGACGGCCGCGAGACGGTATCCAAGGTCGGCTTCCTCGAGCAGGCCCATGGCGGCACGCTGCTGCTGGACGAGGTGGCCGACATGCCGCTCGAGACCCAGGGCAAGATCGTCCGCGTCCTGCAGGAGCAGACCTTCGAACGGGTCGGCGGCAAGACCAAGGTCGAGGTCGACGTGCGGGTCATCGCCTCGACCAGCCGCGACCTGCAGTCGGAAATGTCCGCCGGCCGCTTCCGCCAGGACCTGTTCTACCGCCTGAACGTGGTGCCGATGCGGGTGCCCGGCCTGCGCGAGCGGCGCGACGACATCCCCGAGCTGCTCGAGCATTTCATGCGCCAGGCCTCGGACCAGACCGGCCTGCCGCCGCGCAGCTTCGGTGAGGACACGCTGGCCCTGCTGCAGGCCTATGACTGGCCCGGCAACGTGCGCCAGCTGCGCAACGTGGTCGACTGGCTGCTGATCATGGTGCCGGGCGAGGCGAGCGAGCCGATCCGCGCCGACATGCTGCCGCCGGACATCGGCGCCGCCAACGCCGCCGGGGTCTCGAACGCCGACGGCACGGAGGTGCTGTCGCTGCCGCTGCGCGAGGCGCGCGAGATTTTCGAGCGGCGCTACCTCGAATCCCAGGTCTCCCGCTTCGGCGGCAACATCTCCCGCACCGCCAGCTTCGTCGGCATGGAGCGTTCCGCGTTGCACCGCAAGCTGCGCTCGCTGGGGATCACCGGCTCCGAGCGCGGCGACAAGGTGGAGTAGAGCGGCGCTCCGCCGCCATCGTCAGGAATGGAACAGCGGTCATGAAGGTCGTGATCTGCGGCGCCGGTCAGGTCGGCGCCAACATTGCCAAATACCTTGCGCATGAAGGCAACGACGTGACCGTCGTCGACCTCGATCCGAACCTGGTGCGCGACATCACCGACCAGCTCGACGTGCAGGGCGTCGCCGGCCATGCCTCGCACCCGACCGTGCTGGAGCAGGCCGGGCTGAAGGACGCCGACCTGCTGGTCGCCGTCACCCATTCCGATGAAGTGAACATGACCGCTTGCATGGTCGCCCATGCGATCTTCGACGTGCCCACCAAGATCGCCCGCGTGCGCGAGCAATCCTACCTGCAGTCCAAGTGGTCGGCGATCTTCGGCTCCGATCACCTGGGCATCGACGCGGTGATCTCGCCGGAGGTGGAAGTCGCGGAAGCCATCCACCGCCGCCTCGAGGTGCCCGGCGCCTTCGACGCCGTTACCCTGGCGGATGGCCTAGTCACCCTGGTCGGCGTGCGTTGCGGGGCAAACTGCCCGGTCATCAACACGCCGCTGCGGCACCTGACGACCCTGTTCCCGGATCTGAACGCCACCGTGGTCGGCATCGTGCGCGGCGACCAGAAGATCGTGCCCGACGACGCCGACAGCATGCTGGTGGGCGACGACGTCTATTTCATCGCCGAGACGGCGCACCTGAAGCGCGCCTTGAGCGCCTTCGGCCACGAGGAGCAGGAGGCGCGGCGCCTGATCGTGGTTGGCGGCGGCAATATCGGCCTGGGCTTGAGCGAGATGATCGCCGAGCGCAATCCCGGGATCGACGTCAAGCTGATCGAGCTCGACCGCCGCCGCGCCGCCCTGGCCGCGGCACGGCTGCCCAACTGGGTGGTGATCCAGGGTGACGCGCTCGACCCGCGCATCCTGGAGGAAGCCAACGTCAAGGGCACCGAGACCATCATCGCCGTCACCAATGACGACGAGGTCAACATCCTGGCCTCCCTGCTGGCCAAGCGGGCAGGCTGCCAGCGCAGCATCACCCTGGTGAATTCCAGCAACTACGCGCCGCTGATCGGCTCCCTCGGCATCGACGCGGTGGTCAGCCCGCGCGCCACCACCGTTTCCAACGTGCTGCAGCACGTGCGCCGCGGCCGCGTCCGCGCGGTGCATTCGCTGGGCGACGATTTCGGCGAGGTGATGGAGATCGAGGTGCTGGAGACCGCCCGCATCGTCGGCACGCCGATCCGCGAGGCGAAGCTGCCGGAGGGCGTCATCGTCGGCGCCATGGTGCGGGGCGGCAAGGTGGTAATCGCCACCGGCGATACGGTGGTCGAGCAGGATGACCATGTCGTCCTGTTCTCCGCCAGCAAGGACGTGCGCGAGGTGGAAAGGTTGTTCTCGGTCAGGCTGGAGTATTTCTGAGCATGGCCCAGATCGCCTATATCAACGGCCGCTACGTGCCGCGCGCCGCGGCCACCGTGCGGGTCGAGGATCGCGGCTACATGTTCGGCGACGGTGTCTACGAGGCCATCGCGGTGCATGACGGCCGCCTGGTCGCCGCCGACCGGCATTTCCAGCGCCTGGACCGCTCGCTCGGCGAATTGCGCATCGCCTGGCCGATGCCCCGCAAGGCGCTGGAGGTGGTGGCGCGCGAGGTCATCGCCCGCAACGCTTTGCACAACGGCGGAATCTACATCCAGGTGACGCGCGGCGTGGCGCCGCGCGACCACAAGTTTCCCAAGGATGCCATCTCCAGCCTGCTGGTCATGGCCAAGCGATCGAAGCCGCTGCCGGCGGCGCTGCTGCGCGACGGGGCCGCGATCATCACGCGGCCGGATCTGCGCTGGGGCCGTTGCGACATCAAGTCCCTGAACCTGCTGCCGAACGTGCTGGCGAAGCAGGCGGCGGCGGAGCAGAACGCGCACGAGACCTGGCTCATCGACGCAGCCGGCAACGTCACCGAGGGCTCCTCGACCAGCGCCTGGATCGTGACCGAGGACGGTGCCCTGGCGACGCGGCCGAACGGGGTCGAGATCCTGCCCGGCGTAACCCGCGCCATTGTCGTCGACGTGGCGCGTGAGCTTGGCCTGACGCTGGAACTGCGCGCGTTCTCTCTGGCGGAAGCCCATCGCGCGCGCGAGGCGTTCCTGACCAGCACCAACAACCAGGTCCTGCCGATCACCCGCATCGATGGCAAGACGGTGGGGAGCGGCAAGCCCGGGCCGATGGCGCTGCGTCTGCGCGCAGCCTTTCTCGAGGCGACCGGCAGGCCGGTATCGTGACGAAATTGCCCCGTGCCATCTTGTTCGACTGGGACAACACCCTGGTGGAGAGCTGGGGCGTGATCCACGAGGCAATGAACCTGACGCTCGACGCCATGGGCCATCCGAAATGGACCCGGGAGGAGACCGAGACGCGCGTGCGCGCCTCGCTGCGGGATTCCTTCCCGCATCTGTTCGGCGATCGCTGGAAGGAGGCCGAGAAGGTCTTCTACGAAAGCTTCGAGGCGATCCACCTGCAGCACCTGCGGCCGCTCGCCGGCGCTGAGGACCTGCTCGCCCATCTCTCCGGTCCGCTCGGGCTCTATGTCGGCGTCGTCAGCAACAAGCGCGGGCCATTCTTGCGCAAGGAGGCCGAGCATCTCGGCTGGTCGCGCTATTTCCACAAGCTGGCCGGGGCAGGGGATGCAGCGCGCGACAAGCCGGCCCTCGAGCATGTGCAACTGGCCCTGGGCGATCTTGCCGCGGGCCCCGATGTCTGGTTCGCCGGCGATGCCGACATCGACTTGAAGTGCGCCCGCAATGCCGGTTGCACGCCGATCCTGGTGCGGCCCCAAGCGCCGGGCGAGGCTGAGTTTCCAGGCCACGAACCCAGCCTGTATTTTCCGGATTGCGCCGGATTTTTAGCGTATTTGCGACAGGCCTAGTTTCCAAAGCCGGACGACCTATGTTAAGTCTGACCACAAGCGCCACGCCCGGCCCGGCCGGGCGTGAGTTGTTTGGGTGTGCGCTGCCCCAAGAACAAAGGACGAAGACATGGCCAACGAAAAATCGCAAAGCGTCCAGGACGTATTTCTCAACAGCATTCGCAAGGCGAAGATGCCGGTCACCGTGTTCCTGGTGAACGGCGTGAAGCTGCAGGGCATTATCACGTGGTTCGACAATTTCTCGGTCTTGTTGCGCCGCGACGCCCATTCGCAGCTGGTCTACAAGCACGCGATCTCGACCATCATGCCGGCCGGGCCGCTGCAGCTCTTCGAAGGGGCGAAGGAAGGCGAAGAGGCTTGAGCCTGCTTCGCCACAGCTCTTACGACGCGAGGTTGACGCGTGGCTGACCAGGCACCGGCCGATCGCCGGGAGCCCCGGATCGACATCGACGGCATCCGTCATGGCGACCGCGCGCTGGTGATCTTCCCCGACTTGCAGCGCGGCGCCAAAGCGGGCGCCGGCGTGCACTACCGTGCGCCCGCCGCGCGGCTGGCGGAGGCCTGCGGCCTGGCGCTCGCCATCGATCTGGAAATCACCGCGGCCGAGGTCGTACGGGTGTCCGAGCCGAAGCCCGCCACGCTGATCGGCAGCGGCGCGGTCGAGCGGCTGAAGGCGATGATCGAGGCGCAGGAGATCGCCCTGGTCGTCGTCGACACCGCGCTCACGCCGGTGCAGCAGCGCAACCTGGAGCAGGCCTGGAAGTGCAAGGTCATCGACCGCACCGGCCTGATCCTGGAGATCTTCGGCGAGCGGGCGCGCACGGCGGAAGGCAAGCTGCAGGTCGAACTGGCGGCGCTGTCCTACCAGCGTTCGCGGCTGGTGAAATCCTGGACCCACCTCGAGCGCCAGCGCGGCGGCTTCGGTTTCATCGGCGGCCCCGGCGAATCCCAGATCGAAATCGACCGCCGGCTGATCGACGAACGCATCGTGCGCATCAAGCGCGACCTCGACGACGTGAAGCGCACCCGCGCCCTGCATCGCCGCGCGCGCAAGCGGGTGCCTTATCCGGTGGTGGCGCTGGTCGGCTACACCAATGCCGGCAAGTCGACCCTGTTCAACCGGCTGACCAAGGCCGACGTGATGGCCAAGGACCTGCTGTTCGCGACCCTCGATCCGACCATGCGCCGGGTCAGCCTGCGGGGCGGGCGGGAGATCATCCTGTCCGACACCGTCGGCTTCATCTCCGACCTGCCGACCGAGCTGGTCGCCGCCTTCCGCGCCACGCTGGAAGAGGTGCTGGAGGCGGACCTGATCCTGCATGTGCGCGACATCGCCCATGCCGAGACCGAGGCGCAGAAGGCCGACGTCGAGGCGGTGCTGCGCGGCCTCGGCCTCGACGTCGAGACCATGGACGGCATGATCGAGGTGCTGAACAAGCTCGACGCGCTGCCGGCGGAGGAGATCGGCCGCATCGAGGACATGGCCCGGCGCGACCCGCGCGTCATCGCCGTCTCGGCATTGACGGGCGCCGGGTGCGAGCGCCTGCTGCAGGAGATCGAGGAGCGCCTGGCGCGCGGCCGGACGGTCGCCACCTATCGCCTCGGCCATGATCGCGGCGGCGACATCGCCTGGCTCTATCAACACGGCGAGGTCCTGGAGCGCATCGACGACGAGGAGGGCGCCAGCCTGACCGTCCGCCTGTCACCCGACGATCGTAACCGCTTCGAGCAGGGCCGCTACGAGCCGTCGCGGGCCGAGCGGGATCAATCTGGGCGGGACCAGCCCGGCACCACGCACTGAAGGTTTTCCAGGGATGACGCGCGTCAATATCGAAGCCGTGGCGGCGCTCATCGCCGAAGTCGCCGCCCGCGAGATCCAGCCGCGCTTCCGCAGCCTCGCCGCCCATGAAATGCGCGAGAAGGGGCCTGGCGACATCGTGACGATTGCCGACGAGCAGGCCGAGCTGGCGCTGACGCCACTGCTGCTGGACCAGGTGCCAGGTTCCATCGTCATCGGCGAGGAGGCCGCGGCGAAGGACCCCGACATCCTGGCGAAGCTGACCCATGGGCAGCTCGCCTGGGTGGTCGACCCGGTCGACGGCACCGCCAATTTCGCCGAGGGCAAGACGGAGTTCTGCTCCATGGTGGCGCTGCTGCGCGGCGACGAGCTGCTGGCCAGCTGGATCCATCTGCCGACCACCGGCGAAACGGCGATGGCCGAGCATGGCGCCGGCGCCAGCTTTGCGGGCCGGACGCTGCCGAAGCTCGGACCGGCGGGCGACGCCCCCGTCGGCGTGGTCGCGGTGGGCAAATTGAGCAAGCCCGCCCTGCATCCGCGCGCCGAAGCATTGCGGCGCGAAATCAAGCAGGTGAAGAGCCTGCGCTGCGCCGGGCTCGACTACTTGCGCCTGGCCCGGGGCGAAATGGACTTCATCCTGTTCGGCCGCGCCTGGCCCTGGGATCACGCCCCCGGCGCCCTCCTGGTGCGCGAGGTCGGCGGCATCGTCGGCGATCCGGACGGCGCCGGCTATCGCCCGAGCATCGCCACCGCGGCACCCGGCGTGCTGTCGGCGCGCAATGACGAGATTTGGCACTACATTCTCGCGCGGCTCCGCGCGGCAGCTTAACGGGGAGGGATCAATGAAAACGGCATTCCTGGGTCTCGGCGTCATGGGTTTCCCGATGGCCGGCCATCTGAAGAAGAACGGCCATGAGGTGACGGTCTACAACCGGACCAAGGCCAAGGCCGAGAAATGGGCCACGACCCATGGCGGCGAGGCGGCGGCCACCCCGGCCGAGGCCGCGAAGGGCGCCGAGATCGTTTTCGCCTGCGTCGGCAACGACGACGATCTGCGCAGCATCGTGCTAGGGGCCGAGGGCGCCTTCGCCGGCATGGCCAAGGGCGCTATTTTCGTCGACCACACCACCGCCTCCGCCGATGTCGCCCGCGAGCTGGGCGCGGTGGCGCAGGAGAAGGGGCTGCGCTTCCTGGACGCGCCGGTTTCCGGCGGCCAGGCGGGTGCGGAGAACGGCAAGCTCACTGTCATGGTCGGCGGCGCGCAGGCGGATTTCGACACCGCCAAGCCGGTGATCGATTCCTACGCCCGCGCCTGCGTCCTCCTCGGCGCGGTGGGCAGCGGCCAGCTCGCCAAGATGGTGAACCAGATCTGCATCGCCGGCCTGGTCCAGGGCCTGGCCGAGGGCATGAACTTCGCCATGAAGGCCGGCCTCGACCCGGTGAAGCTGGTCGAGACCATCTCGAAAGGGGCGGCGCAATCCTGGCAGATGGAGAACCGCGCCCTGACCATGGTCCAGGACAAGTTCGAGTTCGGCTTCGCCGTCGACTGGATGCGCAAGGACCTCGGCATCTGCCTCGACGAGGCCAAGCGCAACGGCGCGCGCCTGCCGGTCACCGCGCTGGTCGACCAGTTCTACGCCCAGGTCCAGCAGCGCGGCGGCAAGCGCTGGGACACCTCCAGCCTGATCCATCTGCTGGCGCATTCGTAACTTTAAGATCAAGGCGCAATGAATTGTTTTTAAGCGATATATTCCGATTTCTGATACATCTATTTGACAGTTGCATGCGGCATGCATATATTTGACCCTCGGAAACATGGAGGTCGCGCATGCCGTGGGATCTGGCGGGAATTGCCATCGACAGTGCCGGTGTCATCGGGGGCACCGAGCTGACGCCCGGCGCCTTGCGCCGTTACAGCGATCTGAGCCGCCTGGCCGAGCGCGACCTGGGCGATCTCGCTGCCCCGATTCATGATGCCCGGCGCGACCCGGCAAGCGGCGTGGTCGGCCATGGCGAAGTGGTCGCGGCCACGGCAAAGATCCGCGGCCAGTTCGCCGCCTGGCTGGCGCCGGACCGCCGCATGAACGTCCTCGGCGGCTGCTGCACCCTGATGATCGGCCTGGGTGCCGCCACGCGGGACCGCATCGGCGATTTCGGGATCGCCTATATCGACGGCCATCTCGACCTCTATGACGGCCAGTCGTCGCCGAGCGGCGAGGGCGCCGATCTGCCGCTGGCGACCATGCTGGGCCATGGCGATGCGGCCGTGCTGGCTGCCGCCGGCGGGGCCTCGCTGGCGCCCGAGAGCGTGTATCTGCTGGGCTACCGCGATGCCCTGCAGGCGAGGGGACACGGCTCCCTGATGCCGGAGGATTTCGGCCCGGGTTTCCGCCATGCCGATACGCCGGCAATCCGGGCGCGCGGCACGGTGCGGATGGGCGAGGCGGCGCGGGCGCATTTCGAGGCGCGCGGCCTGCCGTTCTGGCTGTTCCTCGACGTCGACGCCCTGGACCCGGCCGCCTTCCCGGCAACCGACGCGCTGATCGGCGATGGCCTGGACTGGGGCGAGATCGAAGAGCTTTGCGGCCCGCTGGCGCGCTCGCCCCGGCTGCTCGGCGTGGTGACGACCTGCTACAACCCGGAGAAGGATCCCGACGGCGTCTGCGGACGCCGGCTGGGCCAGTTCCTGGAGGGCGTCATGAGGGCCAACCCATGAAAGCGGAAGAGTTGCGCGATCTCAACGTGATCGGCGCCTTTGCTCTGGCGTTGTCGGATGATTTCCGCGGCGCCATGCAGGAGCTGGCCGAGGGCAACGAAAGCGCCTGCGCCGCCCTCATCGTGATCGGGCAGGAGAGCGGCCTGTCGGTCGACCGCCTGTCGAAGATCCTGGGGCTGTCGCAGCCCGGCACCGTGCGCCTGGTCGACCGGCTGGCCGCCGACCGCCTGGTCGAGCGCAAGGCCGGCGCCGATCGCCGCGCGGTCGCCCTGCGCCTGACCGAGGCCGGCAAGCGCCAGGTGAAATCGCTGCTGATCGGCCGGCGCCACGCCTTGGCCGAGGCGCTGCGCCCGCTTGACCTCGGGGAGCGCCAGGTCCTGGCCGCCATCGCCGAGAAGGTGCTGCGCGGGCTCGGCCATTCCGCGGTCGAATGCGACCGGCGCTGCCGGCTCTGCGACGGCGACACCTGCCCTGACGAATCCTGTCCCATGGCGGTCGCATAACCAATCCTTCACAGCCGGAAAGAACCGTCATGGACCAGCGTCTCAGCCTCGTCACCCTTGGTGTGACCGACCTCGCCGCCGCGCGCGCCTTCTACCAGCGCCTGGGCTGGAAGGAATCGCCGCCGAGCAACGAGCATGTCGCCTTCTTCCAGTGCGGCGGCATGATCCTGGGCCTGTGGAGCCGGGGCTCCCTCGCCGAGGACGCCAGAATCGGGGCGCCCGGAAGCGGCTTCGCCAACATTTCCCTTGCGCAGAATGTGCGCAGCAAAGCGGAGGTCGACCAGCTCCTGGCGGCGGCCGAGAAGGCGGGCGCCAGGATCCTGAAACCCGCCGGCGACGTGTTCTGGGGCGGCTATACCGGCTATTTCGCCGATCCCGATGGTTTCGCCTGGGAAATCGCCTGGAATCCCGGCTTCACCATCCTGGAGGACGGCAGCGTCAGGCTGCCCGGCGCATGACTCGAAATTGCTGCGCAGCAATACTGCAAAAACAGATTGTTAGACGCGACTAGCGCTCTTCCTGTTTCGCTTGAACCCAGGCCGCTTCCATCTCGTCGAGGGTGCTGCCGGCCGGCTCCTTGCCTTGCGCGTGGAGGATGTCCTCGACCCGGCGGAAGCGGCGCTCGAACTTGCGGTTGGCGGCGCGGAGCGCGCCCTCGCTGTCGATCTGCAGGTGCCGGGCGAGGTTGACCACGGCGAACAGCAGATCGCCGATTTCCTCGGCGACGGAGTCCTTTGGCAGCTTTTCTTCGAGTGCCGCGCGAATCTCCTGGGTCTCCTCGGCGATCTTGTCCAGCACCTGGGCCGGCTCCGGCCAGTCGAAGCCGACCCGGGCGGCGCGCTTCTGCAGCTTCTCGGCGCGGGTGAGGGCGGGCAGGCCGGGGATGACGCCGTCGATGGCGCTCGGCCGCAGCCCCTTGGCAGCGGCTTCCGCCGCGCGCTCCTCGGCCTTCTGCTTCTCCCAGGCATGGGTCTGCTGCTCGGCATCGGCGATGGAAACCTGGCCGAAGACGTGCGGGTGGCGCTTGATCATCTTGTCGTTGAGGCCGCGGATGACATCGGCCATGTCGAAGTTGCCGGCCTCGCGCGCCATCTGGGCGTAGAACACGGTCTGGAACAGCAGGTCGCCGAGTTCGCTTTTCAGGCTCTCCAGGTCGTCCTGCTCGATGGCGTCGGCGACCTCGTAGGCTTCCTCGATGGTGTGCTGGACGATGGTGCGGAAGCTCTGCTCGAGGTCCCAGGGACAGCCGCCCTGGGGATCGCGCAGTTTCGCCATGATCTCCAGGAGCTTGAGGAATGCCTCTGCGGCGGGCGTTTGTTGCGCTTCCTTAAGCATTTGATCGGCCATCGTTTCCCGGTTCCGTTATTCGCATAATGTATATTATGGAAAATAACTCTGAGATTGGCTGGACCGGGCGCAGACCCGGTTCGCCGCCTGAGTATCACGCGCGCCGGCTTTGACAAAGGCCGCCGCGCCGTGATCTTTCACCCCGCCATGGAAGTCGTCATTCGCCCATATGCCGAGACCGACCGGCCGGCGGTCATCGACGCCCTGAACGCGCTGCAGGAGCACGAGATCGCCCTGAACGACACGCGGCTGCCGGCCGCCGACGCGACCGAGCCATATCTGGCGGGCCTGCTCCAGGAGTTGCCCGCCAAGTCGGGCGCCATGTTCGTGGCGGAGCAAGCCGGCGCCCTGGTCGGCCTTGTCGCCGGCTACATCGTCGACGATCCGTCCGTCATCGAGACCCCGGATTCGAACGTCTACGGCTATTGCTCGGAACTCTACGTGGCGCCGAGCCAGCGCGGCACCGGCCTGGCCCAGCGCCTGCTCGACCTGCTGGAGCGCCACCTGGCGGCCCAGGCGCCCATCCGCCGCTTCCGCGTCAATGTCCTGGCTGCCAACCAGATGGCCCGGCGGGCCTACGAGAAGGCCGGCTTCACGCCCTACGAAGTCATGTACGAGCGGCTGATCGCCAAGTCACGCTAGCTACCCTCAGGTCGTAGGTCCGGGCACCAACTTCAGCGCCTGCAGCGTTTCGGGCAGGGATTGCTGGATCAACTGCTCGAATTCCGGCTTCAAAAGGCGCTGCTGCTCCGCCGGTAACGCCCCCTCGCCCTCGTACCAATAGGCCTCGGTGACCTCATGGTTCGGACGGCCGTAGAAGCTGCCTTCGAAGGCCGACTGGAACTTGTCCGGCGCGAATTGGACCGCCAGTTCCTTGTTCGACTTGGCGTCGATAACCGCGATGCCGTAGATCGCGTGTGCATAATAGTGGGAGCCACCGATGGCCCGCACGACACCGAGGCCGGTCGCGATGACGGCCGTGTTGCCGAAGCCCGTATCCGCCTTCGCCACCACCAGATAGACGTCGACATCCGCTTTGGGGGAGTGCGCCTTGACCCGGCTGCTGATGGAGCCGCCCTCCTGAAAGTCACTCACCTCGTATGAAACCGGCACGATCTCGTATCTGCCCTGGAGCTGCTTGCCGATCTCCGCGGTCACGAATGCGTCAATGCCGAAGCTGTCGATGGGATAGGTTCGCTCGAACATGTCCCAGCGAAAGAATGGCGAGTTCTTCATCAACGCGGTGTCACCGATGGCGGAGATGATCCCGACGCGTCGGA
>JBGAGP010000071.1:0-24860 GCA_044226685.1 Dongiaceae bacterium | reverse complement strand
CAGGTTAGAGTAAGTGGTCGCACTGGAGAGTATGACGGAAAACCTATCAGGCGCCCTTGCCAAGGTTGGGGTCGAGGGTTCGAATCCCTTCGCCCGCTCCAGTTTGTCTCCTGCACCTATATTCTCAGAACAGTTAAATAGCGGCCGGACGTCGAGGCCCGAGGTACTCCGATTTGCGCTGGCGTAGTCGGGGCGCTTGTTTCAATCCAGCGACTCGCAGAGATTGATGCGAGCGACAGGCCAGATCCATAGGTCGGCTCTGAACGCGATGCGCTAAGGAGGCGTCATGTGCCCTACGATCTCCGGTCGCCGGAGCCGAGCACGAATTGAGTATCTTCGGGTACAGAATTTCCGTGCCTTGCGAGAAGTCGAGTTCAAAGACTTGACGCCACTAACCGTACTTTTGGGGCCGAACGGCAGCGGCAAATCCACAGTTTTCGATGTCTTTGCGTTCCTGGCAGAGTGCTTTGAACTTGGCCTCCGCAGAGCATGGGACAAACGAGGGCGCGCGAAAGAATTAAAGACACGCGGGAGTGAAGGGCCAGTTTCGATAGAGATCAAATACCGCGAGCCCAATTACCCGCTAATTACGTATCACCTAGCTGTTGACGAAAAAAATGGCTCTCCTGTTGTGGTTGAAGAGTGGCTCCGATGGAAGCGAGGGAGTCACGGGCAGCCATTTCGTTTTCTTGACTATCACGAAGGGCAAGGGCGAGCGGTTAGCGGGGCTCAGCCGGACCTGCAGGATCGGCGCCTTGATATTCCGCTGAAATCTGCTGACCTTCTTGCGGTCAATGCCCTCGGCCAGTTCGCAGAGCATCCACGTGTGGCTGCCTTGCGAGATTTCATAACTGGTTGGTATGTCTCTTATCTATCTGCTGAGAGCGCGCGTGGTCAGCCAGAAGCTGGACCGCAAGAGAGATTGACGAAGGTCGGAGACAATCTTGCCAACGTCATTCAGTTCTTGGCAGAGCAACACCCTCAAGCGCTCGAAAACATCTTTACGGTGCTGCGTCAGAGAGTGCCGAGGATTGATCGCGTTCTGGCTGAAACGATGCCGGATGGCCGATTGCTGCTGCAAATAAAGGATGCCCCTTTCAACAATCCCGTCTTGGCGCGGTTTGCGTCGGACGGCACTTTGAAGATGCTTGCTTACTTGATTCTACTCTACGATCCAGCGCCCCCGCCATTTATTGGAATTGAAGAACCGGAGAACTTTCTTCATCCACGGTTGCTTCCAGAACTCGCCGAAGAGTGTCGTGCAGCGAGCGATCGTACTCAGCTCCTGGTCACAACACATTCACCGTTCTTCGTGAATGGCCTGCGACCAAATGAGGTACGAGTTCTTTGGCGCGACGAGAATGGATATACGCAGACGCGCAGAGCAGAGGACTTGCCGGGCGTCCGGAGTTTTGTTGAACAAGGAGCGCTTCTTGGCCACCTCTGGATGGAAGGACAGTTGGGTGTAGGAGACCCCCTCACAAATCAGGGGGCGCCGACTCGCCAATTGGCGAGTCGCAGTTGATGACCGCAACTCATATTGAGTTTCTTGTTGAAGAGCCATCAGCAGAAGCATTTCTCAGGGCTCTACTGCCCAGACTCCTTCCAAACGATAAGACTTTTCAGATTCATCCATTCCAAGGAAAAGATGATCTGCTAGGCAAACTGGGGGCTCGTCTGCGTGGCTATTCGCACTGGCTACCCGACGATTGGCGCATATTTGTCCTCATAGATCGAGATGACGACGATTGCGAAGCTTTGAAGGGCCAACTTGAAAGTATTGCTGCTACCGCAGGTTTGTCGACCCGCACTTCTACAGGAGGAGCTGACTATCGCCTCGTCAATCGCATCGCGATTGAGGAACTCGAAGCATGGTACTTCGGCGATTGGATCGCGGTGCGTGCTGCATACCCGAGGGTGCCGGCCAATATTACTGCCAAGAAAGGTCTCCGAGATTCCGACGCGATAGCCGGCGGTACGTGGGAGGCCTTTGAGCGAATTCTTCGGACATATGGCTACTTTAGCTCTGGCCTGCGAAAAATCGAGGCAGCACGCGCAGTAGGATTGAATTGCGATCCCGTGAGAAATAGCTCACGAAGCTTTTCGGTGTTTCGTGATTCCGTGCTCGCCGCAACCAGCTGATTCTTCGGATACAAAGAAGGGCTGCTCGTCGAGACGCAGCCGAAGGCAAAGCAAACCCGGTTACAGCGTGAACACCGGCCGCGCCAACCTCGGCGAGCCATGCCGCGGCGGATTCATTCCACCCCTTTTTGAGCCACTCACGGTGAGACACTGAGCGATGCGGGTGCGCAAGGCGTGCTTTCCGGCGGCATTCCCGCCCCGCCTCACCGCTTGCGCACGAACTCCGTGCGTAGGACGAGCCCCTTGATGCTCTCGTGGCGGCAGTCGATCTCCTCGGGATTGTCCGTCAGGCGGATCGACTTGATGACCGTGCCTTGCTTCAGGGTCTGGTTGGCGCCCTTCACCTTCAAGTCCTTGATGAGGGTGACCGAATCGCCATCGGCGAGGGTATTCCCGGACGCATCGCGCACCACGGCCGGACCGGCCGTGGCGGGCGCGGCCATTTCCGCGGCCGGACGCCATTCACCCGTCGCTTCGTCATAGACCCATTCGTCGTTTTCTTTGCCCACGCTTTGCCCCAATCGCCCTGAAGGTTATTCCGCTAGGCAGCCTAGCTTGCCGCCGCGCTTCTTATAGGGAGGCACAAAGCCGCAGGCTAGGCATGCATTGCGCGCGGTTGCAGGCCGGGCCGCCGGCGGTATGGTGCCGCGATCCCCGCGTGACAAGGAACTGCCTGTGTCATCAAGCTCCCTGGCGGCCGAGCACCCCGACGGCCTGCCCCTGCCCCGCCGCTATTGGGCGATCCTGACCATCGCCATCGGCCTGGTCATGGCGGTGACGGACAGCTCGATCGCCAATGTGGCGCTGCCGACCATCGCCAAAGACCTGCATGCCAGTCCGGCCTTTGCCATCTGGATCGTGAATGGCTACCAGCTCGCCATCACCATCTCGCTGCTGCCGCTGGCCTCCTTGGGCGAGATCTTCGGATATCGGCGGGTCTACCTGGCGGGCCTCGCGCTGTTCACCCTCGCCTCGCTGTTCTGCACCCTGTCGGACAGCCTCGCCGGGCTCGCCATCGCGCGCGTGGTCCAGGGTTTCGGGGCCGCCGGGATCATGAGCGTGAACACGGCGCTGGTCCGCTTCATCTATCCGCACCGCATCCTCGGCCGCGGCATCGGCATCAACGCCTTCGTGGTCGCCATCTCCGCCGCGCTGGGGCCCACGCTCGCCTCCGCCATCCTGGCAGTGGGCGACTGGCCCGCGCTCTTCGCCGTCAACATCCCCTTCGGCGTCGCGGCGCTCGTCATCGGGCTGCGGGCCCTGCCGCACAGCCCGCGCATGAGCCACGGCTTCGACTGGCAGAGCGCCCTGGCGAGTGCCGCCACCTTCGGCTTCGCCATCGGCGCCATCGACAGCCTGGGCCACGGCCAGGCGCCGCATCTCTACCTGGCGGAGGCGGCCATCGCCATCGTGGCCGGCATCCTCCTGGTGCGCCGGCAGGCGGGCGCCGCAGCACCACTGCTGCCCGTCGACCTGCTGCGCATCCCGATCTTCACGCTGTCGGTGTGCAGCTCGATCACCTCGTTCTGCGCGCAGATGGCGGCCTTCGTCGCGCTGCCGTTCTATTTCACCGACAATTTCGGCTATTCCAGCGTCGAGATCGGGCTGATGATCACGCCCTGGCCCATCGCCCTCGCCATCGTTGCGCCGCTCGCCGGGCGCCTCGCCGACCGCTATCCGGCGGGGCTCCTCGGCGGCATCGGCCTGGTCGTGTTCGCCAGCGGCCTCGGCGCGCTCGCCACCCTGCCGGCGGGGGCCACCACCTTCGACATCGCCTGGCGCATGTTCTTGAGCGGCGCCGGCTTCGGCCTGTTCCAGTCGCCCAACAACCGCACCATGGTCGCGGCGGCGCCGCGGGAACGCAGCGGCGGGGCCAGCGGCATGCTCGGCACCGCGCGCCTGCTGGGCCAGACCACGGGCGCCGCGCTGGTGGCGCTGCTGCTGGCCCGGTACCCGATCGAAGGCACGCGCTATGCGCTGCTGGTCGCGGTCGGCTTCGCGATCGCGGGCGCCGCGCTCAGCTCGCTGCGCCTGTCGCCGGCCGGGGCGCGGGGCGCCGAGGCCGTGCGCGTGCGCCCGGGGCAGCGCACGCCACGGGAATAATCGCGCAGAGCATGGCCGGACAGCGCCGCCGCCGGCGCGCGGCCGCTTCATTCCGCCGGCACGGCGAGGCGCCGCGCGCGGCGGCGCACGTGCCGCCGCAGCCAGAGCCAGAAACCGGTGCCGAGCAGCGTCGCCAGGCTCAGCGAGGTGACGAGGTTGAGCAGCGCCGACCATGCACCGGCGAAGTTGCCTTCGTGCCAGAGGCGCGGCCAGTTGGGCGCCATCGGCGCGGCGCCGTCCCGGGTCACGCTGTAGACCTTGTAGGTGCCGCCTTCGTCGAGGCGCGCCATCAGACGCGGGCCCTGCTTGCGGATCCAGATCAGGCCGGAGAGGTCGTGGCTGGCGCCGACGATCGCCACCGCCTCGCGCAACGAGGGCAGCGCGCTTTGCGGCGCCGGCGGCACGCCGCCGCCGAAGGTGAGGCCGAGCGCCATCAGGAGGCCGGTCAGGGGCGACAGGACCACCAGCGGCAAGGCGAACCAGGCGACGCCCTTGTGCCAGCCCTGGACAGTGTTGGCGAGGCGCGGCAGGCCCATGGCGATGCCGAGCGCGATGAGGACCAGCATGGCGACGGTCGAGGCGGTCACCACCCAGCCGGCATCGAGCAGCAGCGTTTCATGCAGCCGCCGCGCGGCCACCAGCACCTGCGCCGGGACCGACGCTTCCGGCAGCACGTCCCCGCTCGCAACATCGATCACCTTGCCGCCGGCCATGCCCGCGCCGACGGTCATCGTGCCGTCGTAGCTGCGATAGGCCAGCATGGTCGCCTGGCCGGCCGGGTCCTGCGCGTCGAGGATCGCCTGCACCCGCGCGGCATCGAGCGTGCCCGGCGCGATGCTGCCGTCGACCAGCCAGGGCTCGACCGAGAGCACCAGTCCGGTGGCAATGACGATGAGCAGCGGCAGCGCGAAGCCGAGCGCCAGCCAGCGGTGAAACCTGAAGAACCACGCTTTCATGATACCCTCCGCAGACTCCGGTGCAGCCCCGCGAAAGGCAGAGGCGGAGCTTGCACACGGGGGTTCAACGCGGCGGGCCGGCGACCCCTGCGAGAGCGGGCCGGCGCGGAATGCCGCACCCCGATCCACGACGGCGGAGATTTCGCTGGACGCCGCCGCCCCATCCCTGCAGCTTTGGCCGCCCTATCGGAACCCGGTGCAGGAAGGCCCCATGAAGATCCGCGATTTCGGCGTCGAGATGTGGATGAACGCCTATGAGAACCATTGCGAGCTGAACCTGGCGGAGACCTGCGTGCAGTCGCTGACGGTGGCGGAGCTGCTGGCGCTCTCGGGCAAGACCAACGTGATCCTCGAGGAGCTGCTGCCGCTGAAGCTGACCTATGGCGCGATCGAGGGCAGCCCGCGCCTGCGCGGGCTCATCGCCGGCCTCTATGAAAAGCAGAGACCCGAGAACGTCGTCGTCACCCATGGCGCCATCGGCGCCAATGCGCTGGTGCACGAGACTTTGGTGGAGCCGGGCGACCGCGTCATCTCGGTGCTGCCGACCTATCAGCAGCATTACTCCATCCCCGAGAGCTACGGCGCCGACGTGCAGATCCTGAAGCTGCGCGAGGAGAACGCCTTCCTGCCCGACCTCGACGAATTGCGCCGCCTCAGCCTGCCCGGAACGAAGCTCATTGCGATCAACAACCCGAACAACCCTACGGGATCGCTGATGGACCGCGCGTTCCTCGAGGAGGTCGCGGCGATCGCGCGCGGCTGCGGCGCCTGGATCTTGTGCGACGAGGTGTATCGCGGCACCGACCAGGAAGGCGACGGTTTCACCGCCTCCATCGCCGATCTCTACGAAAAGGGGATCAGCACCGGCAGCATGTCGAAGACCTATTCGCTGGCCGGCCTGCGCCTGGGCTGGATCGCGGCACCCAAGGAGCTGCTGCACGCGGTTTCGATCCACCGCGACTACAACACCATCAGCGTCTCCATGCTCGACGACCATTTCGCCGCCATCGCGCTGGAGCATCGCGCCAGGATCCTCAGCCGAAGCCAGGCGATCACGCGGGGCAACCTCGTCATCCTCAGCGACTGGGTCGCGCAGGAGCCGCGCATCTCCTGGGTCAAGCCGCAGAGCGGCACCACCGCGCTGCTGAAATACGATCTGCCGATGACCTCGCGCGATTTCTGCGTGCGCCTGCTGGAAAAGACCGGCGTGATGCTGACCCCCGGCAGCGCCATGGACATGGAAGGCTGGCTGCGCATCGGCTACGCCAACGACCCCGCCATCCTGCGCGAAGGGTTATCCCGCATGTCGCGCTTCCTGACCGAGGAAGGCGCCGCGGCGAAGAAGGCGGGCTGACGCCTTCGGATAGGGGGCATGTCCGGCCTGCACTGGTCGGCCAGCGCGCGGGCGACTATCTAGGAAGGCTCAGGCTTCCGGAGCTTCCTCATGATCCCCCTGTCCATCCTCGACCTCGTGCGCGTCACCGAAGACACCGATGCGGGTGCGGCCTTGTGGAACGCGCGCGACCTCGCGGCGCATGCCGAAGGCTGGGGCTACAAGCGCATCTGGTTCGCCGAGCATCACAACCTCGCCGGCATCGCCAGCGCGGCGACGTCCGTGGTCATCGCCCATGTGGCGGGCGGTACCCGCCATATCCGCGTCGGCGCCGGGGGCATCATGCTGCCCAACCACGCGCCCTATGTGATCGCCGAGCAGTTCGGCACGCTGGAGCGGCTGTTCCCCGGCCGCATCGATCTCGGCCTCGGCCGCGCCCCGGGCACCGACCAGACGACCTTGCGCGCCCTGCGCCGCGCGCCCGAGGCGGGCGACCAGTTCCCCAACGACGTGCTGGAGCTGCAGGCCTACCTCGCCCCGGCCGAGCCCGGCCAGCGCATCCAGGCGATTCCCGCCGCCGGCACCAACGTGCCGTTATGGATCCTGGGCTCCAGCCATTTCGGCGCCATGCTGGCGGCGGAGCTCGGCCTGCCCTACGCCTTCGCCTCGCATTTCGCGCCTGACCTGCTGATCGAGGCGCTGCAGCTCTATCGCAGCCGCTTCAAGCCCTCGGCGCAGCTCGACCGGCCCTATGCCATGGTCGGCGTCAACGTCATCGCCGCCGCGAGCGACGCCGAGGCAAAGCGCCTCGCCACCACGCAGCAGATGTCCTTCGCCAACATCTTCCGCGGCGCGCGCAAGCTGGGCCAGCCGCCGATCGACGACATCGAGACCTACTGGTCGCCGACCGAGAAGGTCCAGGCGATGCGCATGCTGGCGCGGTCGATCTACGGATCGCCGGCCACCGTGCGCGCCGGCCTGGACGCGCTGATCGCCGAGACGCAGGCCGACGAGCTGATGATCGTCAGCGACGTCTACGAGCATCCGAAACGCCTGCGCTCCTTCGAGCTCATCATGGAAGCCGCCAGCGGCAGCGCGGCCGCCGCCTAGAGCATTGCCCGCCGAAGTGGTCCCCGGTTCGGCGCCAGAAATGCGACCAATCAACCTGCTCTAAGGCAATTGCGCCAGCGCCGCCGAGAAGGCGCGCTGGAAGGCGCCGAGTTCCGCCGCGTCGGCATCGGAGACGGCGGTAAAATCGAAATTCCGCTCGCGCCAGGAGAGGATGGCGAAGCCGTCCTGGTGGCGCAGCTCCGGCGCGGCGTCTCCCGACCCGGCGCGGACGAACAGGCTGACCACATGCGGGCCGGCCTGGTAGACCAGCACCGGTAGGGGCGCGTCCTGCGGGATGTCGAGCCGGCCGCCCAGCAACGGATAGCCCGCCGCCTTGAGGTCGACCACCACCGGCGCCACCGACGTCTTGCCGCCGAACCACGGCTTCACCGTGTGGCGGTCGGAGGACGCGACGTCGAACACGTGGTCCGACAACGTGGCGCGGCGATGCGCGTTGAGCGCCGCGGTCGCCCAATCCGCTTCCGCGCCGGGACGCACGGCATAGAGCGTCGCCGATCCCGCCAGCACCGCCGCGACCGAGGCCGCGGCCGCCATCTGGAACCATTCCCGGCGCGTCGACCGGGGGCGCGCTCCGCGCGGGGCCGAGGCCGGCGCGGCGGCCGGCAGCTGCGCCAGCAGCCGGCGGCGCAGATCATCGCTCGCCTCATGCCGGGTCAGCTTGTCGCGCAGCTCCGCGCGCAGCCGCAGGGTGCGCGCGACCTCGCGCTGGCAATCCGCGCAGGCGGCCATGTGCCGGTCGAAGGCGGCACTTTCCAAGGCGGTGAGCTCGCCGTCGACATAGGCCTCGCGCGCGGCGCAGCCGATCTGATCCAGCTCGGTCATGCGGCATACTCCGGCAGGGCCTGCATCAGCAGCTTGCGCGCCCGCGACAGGCGCGACATCACGGTGCCGATCGGCACGTCGATCACCGCGGCGATCTCCTTGTAGGACAGGTCCTGCACCTCGCGCAGCACGATGACCTCGCGGAATTCCGCCGGCAGGGCGGCGACCGCCTGGTTGATCTCGGCCGACTGGTCGCGCCGCGCCAGGGCCTGCTCGGGATTGTCCGGGCGCACCGGCTCGGCCACCGACTGGGTCTCCAGAGTCTCGGCATCGGCCATGTAGACCACCTTGGGCGAGCGGTTGCGCGCCAGCCAGGTCATCGCCGTGTTGCGCACGATCGCCAGCAGCCAGGGCCGGAAGCTGCCGCCGGAGAATCGGTCGAGATACTTGTAGGCGCGCAACAAGGCCTCCTGCGCGATGTCTTCGGCGTCGCTGCGATTGCCGGTCAGCCACGCCGCCAGGTTCACCGCATCGTCCAGCAATGGCACCGCCAGCTGCTCGAATCGCGCGCGCCGGTCGAACTCGGACAAAATAATGCCTCCAAACCCGCCAAGCCCCGTCCGGCCGCTTCGATCCCGGCAGGCGCAACACCGCGCCCGCGGTCCATCCAGGGCTTCATACCCGCCATGTGACCATTTTATTCCCGGCCGATTTGGCGGGAATAGCCGCCGGCCCGGACCGGTCTAGGGAGGGTTCCCACCAACCCAGGAGAAAGTCCATGCACAACCCCTTGAGGTCCAGAACGCTCAGCCGGCGCGACGCGCTGCGGCTGGCCGCCATCGGCGGCGGCGTCGTTTTCGCCTCCCGCCTCGGCCGGATCGCCCAGGCGGCGGAGGATTTCTACTTCGTCCAGCTCAGCGACACCCATTGGGGCTTCGCCGACCCGAAGGCCAATCCCGACACCCGCGGCACCCTGATGAAGGCGATCGATGCCATCAACGGCGTGACCCCGGCGCCGGATTTCATCGTCTTCACCGGCGACCTCACCCACAAGACCGACGATCCGGCGGAGCGCCGCCGGCGCATGGCCGAGTTCAAGGAGATGATCGGCGGCCTCAAGGTGAAGACGCTCTATTTCCTGCCCGGCGAGCATGACGCCGCCGCCGATGCCGGCGCCGCCTTCCAGGAGAACTTCGGCGTCATGCACCAGAGCTTCGACCACAAGGGCGTGCATTTCGTCACCCTCGACAACGTCTCCGACCCCAAGGGCCTGATCGGCGCGGCGCAACTCGACTGGCTGCGCCAGGACCTAGCCGGGCTCCCCGACACGCAGCCGGTGGTGCTGTTGACCCACCGGCCGCTCTTCGACTTGAAGCCGGATTGGGACTGGTTCACCGGCGACGGCGCAGAGGCGGTGGCCCTGCTCGACCGCTTCGCTTCGGCCACCGTGTTCTACGGCCACATCCACCAGGAGAACCACCACAAGACCGGCAACGTCACCCACGTCTCGGCGCGGTCGGCGATGTATCCGCTGCCGGCGCCGGGCGCGCAGCCGAAGAAGGCGCCGTTGCCCTGGGACCCCGCCGCTGCCGATCACGGCATCGGTTGGCGCGCGGTGGAGGCCGGCGCCGGCGCGCCGCAGGTCCAGGATCACCCGATCGTCTGACCGCAACGCTGTATTTGAAAGGAAAGATCATGACCAAGCATATTGCCCGCCTTGCCGCCTGCGCGCTGTTCTGCGCGGTGCTCAGCCCCGGCTGGGCCGGCGCGGCCGATACCGAGGAAACCCCGGCCAGCGCCACGACCGGCGATTTCGACGCCGCGCGCACCCTGGTCGACGCCGCGCGCTTCGACGAGGCCCTGCCGCTGCTCCGCCAGCTCGACCAGGAATCGCCGGGCAATCCCGACGTGCTCAACCTGATCGGCTTCTCGCTGCGCAAGACCGGGCACATGACCGAGGCGCTCGATTTCTACAACCAGGCACTCGCGCTCAACCCGAAGCATCTCGGCGCCAACGAGTACCTGGGCGAGCTCTATCTCGAGACGCACCAGCCGGAGAAAGCCAAGGAGCGGCTCGAGGTCCTGCGCCTCGCCTGCGGCGATTGCGAGGAGTTCGAGGATTTGCAGGCGCAGATCGACAAGCTCGCCGCGCAATAGCCGATTCCGATCGCAGTCCTGAGCAGGGCGGCCTCTGCCCGCGCGGGGGTGGAGGCCGTGCCTTCTCATTCGAACCCGGCCCTGCAACTTCTACCCTGCCGCTGGGCCTGGTTCGATCAAAAGCACCTAAAATGCCATCCATTCTCCCGGCAATCTTCCGGCCGCCATCTCGCTCCGCTTAAGCAATCGTTTGCACTTTGCCGCCACCCTTGGGCGCTGGTTCCCATCGGCGGGTGGATGGGAATCGACGCGCGGATATTCAACTCGGGTTTCGATGCCGTCGGGGTCTCGAAAATCGGGAAACGCGTGATCGGTCGTGCAAGCTCCGGTCTTGCAGGCTTGGCCGGCCAGTGTGCGAGTGGGTACATCAGCGGGAGAGGGTGAGCGATGAGTTTCGGCGACATTCTGGTGGCCAAGGGGTTGGTGTCGGCGGAGGAGATCGGCAAGGCGCTCGAGCATCAGAAGGCCCATGGCGGGCGCATCGGCGACAGCCTGGTGACGCTGGGCCTGCTGACCAAGGAACAGGTCGACGCGGTGATCAGCGAATCGCCGCCAGCCCCCCTCACCATCGAGGATACCGGGCTCGACCCCGTGTTCCTGCTGGAGCTCGCCATCAAGGGCATGCATCTGGAGCGTCTGGAAACGCCCTCGCAGATCGCCGAGGCGTTGAAGGTGCCGAGCACCATCGTCAACAAGCTGCTGCAGGACGCCAAGGAGCGCAAGCTGGTCGAGGCGGTGGGCGCCGCCAGCATCGGCGGCGGCGGCGTGCTGACCGAGATGCGCCACGCCATGACCCGCGCCGGCCGCGACTGGGCGCTGGAAGCCTATGACAAGAGCCAGTATTTCGGCCCCGCCCCGGTTCCGCTCGCCGCCTACCAGGAGCGCATCGAGCGCCAGCGCGTGACCAATGAGGTGGTGACGCGGCAGATGCTGGACGAGGCCTTTGCCGGCCTGGTGGTGCCGGACCGCTTCGTCAACCGCATCGGCCCGGCGGTCAACTCCGGCAACCCGATCCTGATCTACGGCCCGGCCGGCAACGGCAAGACCACGATCGCCGAGATTATCGGCCGCGTGTTCGAGAACGTCATCTACGTGCCCTATTGCTTCGAGGTCGGCGGCGAGATCGTCAAGGTCTACGACCCGATGATCCATCGCACCGTCTCCGGCGTGACCGGCACCGAAAGCGGCCTGGGCGTGCGCCGCGGCACGATCGATCGGCGCTGGGTGCCGTGCTATCGGCCCTTCGTCGCCACCGGCGGCGAGCTCTCCATCGAGATGCTCGACCTCAAGTTCAACCACATCGCCAAGTTCTACGAGGCGCCTTTGCACGTGAAGGCGATGAACGGCACCTTCCTGATCGACGATTTCGGCCGCCAGCGCGCCAAGCCGGAGGACATCCTCAACCGCTGGATCGTGCCGCTCAACAGCAAGGTCGACTACCTGACCCTGCATTCGGGCAAGAGCATCAAGCTGCCCTTCGACGAGATCGTCATCTTCTCCACCAACCTGCATCCCGACGACCTGATGGACCCGGCCTTCCAACGCCGCATCTCGTACAAGCTGGAAACGGTGGAGCCGCCGGAGGATCTCTATCGCCGGGTCTTCGACGGCATGGCCCAGAAGGCCGGCCTGACCCTGACCGATGAGATCTATCGCCTGGTGGTCGACGGCGTGCGCGCCAACAAGGCGCCGCTCGCCTATTTCCAACCGAAGTTCATCGTCGAGCAGGTCCTGGCGTCGTGCAAGTTCGCCGGCGAGAAGCCGCAGTTCACCGCGGAGAACACCGCCGACGCGCTCAGCAACCTGTTCGTGCGCAAGAACGACGGCAGCATGTTCGGCGTCGCCCGCAGCGGCTAGGTGCAGTCGCCTCTGCAAGCGTTTTCATAACCACGCTGCTGTTGCGGTTTAACGGCCGGCCACGCCGGAAGCGCTTATTTTCCAGGCCTTCCCGCAATTCGGCATCCATTCTCGAAGACCACGCACTTTAGTTTCCCTGATATGCGCCGCTGCAGCATCAGCGGCGCAAAAGGTGAAATCACCCGCCGACAGGGCCTGCGCGCCGCGGCGGCGGCGTAGGATGCTTGACAGGGCCGCGAAATCGGGAGGCTAATGAAATCCGCCGGCAATTGGGTGCGCTCCGCTTGGCGCGAAGCTCGGGGACAGAGCCGCCGGTGCATTGCTTGGATGGCCGATGACCACAGCGGACGATTCGGCCAGGCCCGCCGCAGCCTCCCATTTGGGAGAGCAGCAGAACAGCGGCGAGATCATGCGTCGCCTGGTCGATAGCATCGACGATCGCGCGATCTATCTCATCGAGAGCGATGGGCGCGTGGCGAATTGGAATCGCGGCGCGGAGCGCATCACCGGATATTCCGGCGCGGAGATGTCCGGCCGGGACTATGCGAGTCTGTTCACAGCGGAAGACCGCGCGACAGGCGTGCCGCAGGAACTGATGAACCTGGCCGCCCGTACCGGCGTCGCGCATCAGGAAGTGCGGCGGGTCTGCAAGGACGGCGGCAGGATCTGGGTCGCCATCACCTTGCGCGCCATCCGCAACGCCGAGGGCAGGCTCGCCGCCTACAGCGAATTCGCCGAGGACATCAGCGACAGGCGCGACGCCGACGCCCGCCGCCGCATGGCGGCGGCCATCCTCGAATACAGCCCCGATTCCATTGTCGTGATCAACCGCGAGGGCAAGATCGAGCAGATCAACGACCGGGCGGCGGGCATGTTCGGATACACGCGCGGCGCGCTGATCGGCAATGATATCGAGATGCTGCTGCCGGAGCGGTTCCGCGAGCGGCACAAGGGCCATCGCAACGGCTTCATCCGGGAGCCGACGATTCGCGAGATGGGGTCCGCGCAGGAGCTCTCGGCGCGCCGTCGGGACGGCAGCGAGTTTCCCGTCGACGTGATGCTGGGGCCGGTCGAGCTGGCCTCCGGCACGCACGTCATCGCCATCGTGCGCGACATCACCGAGCGCAAGGCGGTGGCGCAGGAACTGGCCCGCATCCACAGGGAACAGGTCATTGCCGAGGAGCGGGCGCGGGCGAGCGAGGCCCTGCGCCGCACCAGCGAGGCGCTGGAGAAGATCGTGCAGGCGTCCCCGGTCGCCGTCATCGCGTTCGACGACGAGGAACGGATCGCCATCTGGAATGCGACGGCCGAGCGCATCTTCGAGATCATGGCCGCCGACGTCCTCGGGCGGTCCTACGGGGAACTCTGGTCGGAATTGCACGTCAAGGGATACGGCGACGTCAATGCACTCCGCGCCACGGCGCACGCCGAGCGCAGCATCCGCAACCTGGAGGGCACGCGACGCCGCGCGGACGGCACGCTGCTCGATCTCAATATCTCGATCGCGGCGCTCGGCAACGACGGCAGGGACGGGTACCTTCTGCTGGTCGACGACGTGACGCAGCAGCGCGCCACGGAGGAACATCTGCGGCAATCGCAGAAAATGGAGGCGATCGGCCAGTTGACCGGCGGCGTCGCGCACGATTTCAACAACATCCTCGCGATCATCTACGGCAACCTGGAACTCCTCCTGGAGCGCGCGCCGACACCACAGCTCCGCGCCCTGACCACCGACGCCCTCGACGCGGCCGAGCGCGGGGCGAGCCTGACCCATCGCCTGCTCGCCTATGCCCGGCAGCAGCAGCTGGCGCCGAGCCTGGTCGACATCGAGAAGCTCATTCGCGACCTCTCCGTGGTGTTGCGGCGGACGGTCGAGGAATCGGTCCAGATCGACATAACCATCGGCGAGGATCTGTGGCCGGCGCGGATCGACGCGCACCAGCTGGAGAACTCTCTCATCAACCTGGTCGTCAATGCGCGCGATGCGATGCCGCACGGCGGCCGCCTGACGATCGCGGCCGAGAACACGATGATTGACGAGAGTTATGCCGCGGAGGTTCCGGACCTGGCGGCCGGCGAATACGTGATGGTCTCGGTCAGCGACAGCGGCACTGGCATGACGAAGGTCGTTGCGCAAAGGGCCCTGGAGCCGTTCTTCACCACCAAGCCGGTCGGCCGCGGCACCGGGCTCGGCCTCAGCATGGTCTATGGGTTCATCAAGCAATCCGGCGGCCACCTGAAGATCTACAGTGAGCCCGGCCACGGCACCACCATCAAGCTGTTCCTGCCCCGCGCCCAGAAAGGCGGCCTGCCGATCGAGCGGACGGACAAGCCGGCGGCGCCGAGCATCGTCGCCGGGGACCGGCTGGTCCTGGTGATCGAGGACGAGGGATCCGTCCGCCGGCTGCAGGTCGAATTCCTGCGGTCATTGGGCTTCCGCACGCTGGAGGCGGAGAATGGCATGAAGGGGCGCGAGATCATCGCCGCGCATCCGGACATCAGCCTGATCGTGACCGATGTGGTCCTGCCGAGCGGCCCAAGCGGGCTCGATATCGCCGAGGAGGTCCTGGCGGCCAACCCGGACATCAAGATCATCTTCATGTCCGGCTATTCGCGCCATGCGATGACGATGCCGCCGCGCTTGCAGAACATCCCCATCCTGTCCAAGCCGTTTCCCCGCCTCAGCCTGGCTGAAACCATCGCCAAGGTCCTGGCGTGACGGCGCGGCGCGTCCTGATCGTCGACGATGAAGAGGCGTTCGGCCGGTTTGTCGGCGACGTTGCCAGCGAGGCGGGCTTGCAGGCGGAGGTAACGACCAGCGCCGCCGCTTTCATGTCGGCCTTCGACCGGGCCCGTCCGGACATCGTCGTCCTCGACCTCATCATGCCGCAGATCGAGGGGATCGAGCTGATCCGGTGGCTGATCGAGCGGGAGATTTCCGTGCGCCTGATCGTGGTGACCGGCTATAGCCCGGAATATGCCAGGTTGGCGGCGATGATGGCGCGGGTAACGGATTCCCTGGCGGTCACCACGCTGTCCAAGCCCGTGCCGTTGGCCACTTTGCGCAGGGCCCTGCTGGCGGAATAGCGCTCCACAATGCCGGCCGGCCCCGCGGGGCGCCCCGTTTGCGCCGCACCCCGCCGGCCCCGTACCCTGCTTGCACCGTACCGCGGGCCGCTCTACACCTGCGGCTCATGACGTCGCCGCCCATCGCCCTGGTAATCTTCGACTGCGACGGCGTGCTCATCGACAGCGAGGCGCTGAGCACGGCGGTGTTGATCGACATGCTGCGGGCACAGGGCATCGCCATCGAGCGGCGCGTGGTGCTGCGGCAATTCATCGGCCACCCCTATCCGGTGGTCGCCGGCAAGATCGCCGCGCTCAGCGGCCGCGCGCTGCCCGACGCGTTCGAGCTGGACTACCGCGCGGCGCTGCTGGCCCGGTTCGAGCGCGACCTCAGGCCCATGCCGGGGATCGAGGCGGTGCTGGCTGCGCTCGCGGTGCCGTTCTGCGCCGCGACCAGCAGCGCGCCGGAGCGGGTCACCCGGTCCCTCGCCATCGCCGGGCTGGCGCCGCAATTCGGCGCCCGGGTCTACACGGTGTCCATGGTCGAGCGGGTGAAGCCGGCGCCGGACCTGTTCCTGCTCGCCGCCGCGCGCATGGACGTGGCTCCGGAATCCTGCCTGGTCATCGAGGATTCGCCACTCGGGGTCGCCGCCGCGCGGGCGGCCGGCATGCGGGTCTGGCTGTTCGCCGGCGGCGGGCATTTCGCCGAGACCGGCGCCGCGCAGTGCAGCCCGGCGCCCGACCGCATCTTCGACGACATGGCGGATTTCTTCGCCGCCGCACCGGCATTGCGCCGCCGCGGATAGGAACCGCCGCGCCCTTTTCTTTTGCGCCGGGTTCGGACTAAGGTCCGCCGGTCACGCAAGCGGGTGCGCGGGCCAAGGGGGCGAGGCGGATGGCGAAAAAGCCGGAGGCGGAAAGCAGCAGGCTGGACGACGCCGCCCGCGCCGGCTGGCTCTACTACATCGCCGGCAACACCCAGGACGAGATCGCCGGCAAGCTCGGCGTGTCGCGCCAGACGGCGCAGCGCCTGGTCTCGCTGGCGGTGAGCGAGCGGCTGATCAAGGTGCGGCTGGATCATCCGATCGCCAAGTGCCTGGATCTCTCGCGCCGCCTGGTCGAGCGCTATGAGCTGCAATTGTGCGAGGTCGTGCCGGCCGACCCGACCTCGCCCTCCACCAGCCTGGGTGTCGCCGAGGCGACCGCGGCGGAGCTGGAGCGGCGCCTGGCATCGCAGCACCCGATCGTTGTGGCGATGGGTTCGGGGCGCACGCTGCGCGCCGCGGTCGAGCAACTGCCGCCGATGGAATGCCCGCAGCACAAGATCGTCAGCCTCGTCGGCAACATCGCACCCGACGGCTCCGCCTCGTTCTACGACGTCATCATCCGCATCGCCGATGCGGTCAGGGCGCCGCACTACCCGATGCCGCTGCCGGTCATCGCCGCGACCACACATGAGAAGCAGCTGTTCCTGGCGCAGAAATCGGTCGCCAGCGTGGTCGACCTGGCGCGCCAGGCCGATGTCACCTTCGTCGGCATCGGCCAGATCGGCGAGGCGGCGCCCCTGGTGCAGGATGGCTTCGTTAGCCCGGCGGAGATGGGCGCCCTGGCGAAGGCGGGCGCGGTGGGCGAGATCGTCGGCTGGGCCTTCGACGCCAGGGGCAACCTGATCGAGGGGCTGACCAACGACCGGGTGGCCAGCGTGCCGCTCGACCGGCCGGCCCGGCGGCTGATCCTCGGCGCTGCCATGGGGGCCTTCAAGGCCAAGGCCATCAAGGCCGCGCTCATCGGTCGGCTGATCAACGGGCTGATCACCAACGAGACCACCGCCGAGCTCCTCTAGGTCTGCGCTCCTCAATTTTATCTATTTATAACAATCTGTTGCATGAAAGTCGCCGCGTCGTCGCCGCGCCGCAGCGACGAATCGGTCTTGACTCTCATTCGCAGCAAATCGAGTATATGCCCGCTCGATTAGCAAACGCTCACTTCATAAGAGCTGGATGGGAGGAAAAAATGCAGCCCTTGTTCCGCGCCCTGACGGGCGCGTTTGCCGTCGCGACTCTGGCTTCCGCCGCCTGGAGCGTTCCCGCCCTGGCGGACACCAAGCTCACCATCGCCACCGTCAACAACGGCGACATGATCCGGATGCAGAAGCTGACGGATGATTTCACCGCCAAGAATCCCGGCATCACGCTCGAATGGGTGACGCTGGAGGAGAATGCGCTGCGCCAGAAGGTGACGACCGACATCGCCACCAAGGGCGGCCAGTTCGACGTGCTCACCATCGGCACCTACGAGGTTCCGATCTGGGCCAAGAAGGGCTGGCTGGTGGCGCTCGACGATCTCGGCGCCGATTACGACGTCGACGATTTGCTGCCCGCGATCCGCTCCGGCCTGTCGCTCGACGGCAAGCTCTATGCGGCGCCGTTCTACGGCGAAAGCTCGATGGTGATGTATCGCAAGGACCTGTTCGACAAGGCCGGAATCCAGATGCCGGACGCGCCGACCTGGGACTTCATCGCCGACGCGGCGCGCAAGATCACCGGCGACGGCGTCTATGGCATCTGCCTGCGCGGCAAGGCCGGCTGGGGCGAGAACATGGCGTTCCTGACCGCCACCGCCAATTCCTTCGGCGCGCGCTGGTTCGACGAGAACTGGAAGCCGCAATTCGACCAGCCGGAATGGAAGAACACGCTCGAGTTCTACACCAAGCTGATGAAGGACGCCGGCCCTCCGGGCGCCTCCTCCAACGGCTTCAACGAGAACCTGGCGCTGTTCAACTCCGGCAAGTGCGGCATGTGGATCGACGCCACCGTCGCCGCGTCCTTCGTCACCAACCCGAAGGATTCCAAGGTCGCCGACAAGGTCGGCTTCGCGCTCGCTCCGGATAACGGCCTCGGCAAGCGCGGCAACTGGCTGTGGGCGTGGTCGCTGGCGGTTCCGGCCGGCTCGAAGAAGACCGCGGAGGCGCAGAAGTTCATCTCCTGGGCGACCAGCAAGGGCTATCTCGAACTCGTCGCCGCGAAGGAAGGCTGGGCCAACGTGCCGCCCGGCACGCGCACCTCGCTCTACAACAACCCCGAGTACCAGAAGGCGGCGCCCTTCGCGAAGATGACCCTGGACTCGATCAACTCCGCCGACCCGACGCATCCGACGGTGAAGCCGGTGCCTTATGTCGGCGTGCAATTCGTGGCGATCCCGGAGTTCCAGGGACTCGGCACGACGGTCGGCCAGTATTTCTCGGCCGCCCTGTCCGGCGAATCGACGGTGGATGAAGCCCTGAAGAACGCCCAGGACACGGTGACCCGAGAGATGACGAAGGCCGGCTACATCAAGTAGCCGGCTGCCTCCCATCTCCCCCCTGGCTGCCCGGTTCCGTGCGGGCCGGGCAGCCGCTTTCATCCTGGTCAAAGGAGACCGCGATGGAAATGCGCCACTCGTGGAAGCGTCGGTCTATCGTCATGGTCGTGGCCATTGATACAAGCGTGGGCACGACCAGCCACGAGTTTGCCTGCGGCCCTGGAGTTCTTGCCCACTGAGACTCGTGGGTGGCCGGACCAAGTCCGACCATGACGTTGTAGCGGCGGAGGTAGCAGCAGATGGCCACGCGTCAGACCCGCATCCTGGCCCACGCGGCAACGGCACCGTCAACGCTGGTGCTGTTCCTGTGGATGATCGTGCCGCTGGGCATGACCATCTATTTCTCGCTGCTGCGCTACTCGCTGCTCGATCCCGGCAATGAGAGCTTCATCGGCCTGCTCAACTACGAATACTTCCTGACCGATCCGGCCTTTTTCACCGCCCTCTTCAACACGCTGAAGCTGGTGGGCGGCGTCCTTGTCATCACCGTCGTCGGCGGCACCCTGCTGGCGCTGCTGCTCGACCAGCCGGTCTGGGGCCAGGGCATCGTGCGCCTGATGGTGATCGCGCCCTTCTTCGTCATGCCGACGGTATCCGCGCTGATCTGGAAGAACCTGCTGATGCATCCGGTCTCCGGCCTGTTCGCCTGGATCGCGACGTCGCTGGGCCTCACCCCCATCGACTGGTTCGCCCAGGCGCCGCTGACCGCCATCGTCCTGATCGTCGCCTGGCAGTGGCTGCCTTTCGCGACGCTGATCCTGCTGACCGCGATCCAGTCGCTGGACGAGGAGCAGAAGGAGGCGGCCGAGATGGACGGCACGCCACCGCTCGCCTTCTTCTTCTACATCGTGCTGCCGCACCTGGCGCGGCCGATGACGGTCGTCATCCTGATCCAGACCATTTTCCTGCTGAACGTCTTCGCCGAGATCCTGGTCACCACCGGCGGCGGACCCGGCAACCTCACCACCAACATCCCGTTCCTGGTCTATGCCCAGGCGCTGCTGCAATTCGATGTCGGCGGCGCCTCGGCCGGCGGCATCGTCGCCGTGGTGCTGGCCAATATCGTGGCCTTCTTCCTGGTGCGCATGATCGGCAAGAACCTGGAGGCCTGAGCGATGGCACGCGCACAGACGGTCCAACGCCGCGCCTTCACCACCGCCGCCGCCTGGGTCTGCGGCTTCATCATCTTCTTCCCGATCCTGTGGATGGTGCTGACCAGCTTCAAGTCCGAGCTCGACGCCTTCGCCACGCCGCCCCTGTTCCTGTTCTTCGACTGGACCACCGAGAATTACGGCATCGTGCAGGAGCGCTCGGACTACCTGAAGTTCGCCGGCAACTCGATCCTGCTGTCGCTCGGCTCGACCCTGGTCGGTTTGCTGTTCGCGATTCCCGCCGCCTGGGCCATGGCCTTCGCGCCGGGCAAGCGGACCAAGGATTTGCTGCTGTGGATGCTCTCCACCAAGATGATGCCGCCGGTCGGCGCGCTGATCCCGATCTACTTGCTGTTCCGCGATGCCGGCCTGCTGGATTCGCGCGGCGGGCTGATCGCCGTGCTGTTCCTGCTCAACCTGCCGATCATCGTCTGGATGCTGTTCACCTACTTCAAGGAGATCCCCGGCGAGATCCTGGAGGCCGCGCGCATGGATGGCGCCACGCTGTGGCGCGAGATCGTCTTCGTGCTGGCGCCGATGGCGGTGCCGGGCATCGCCTCGACCGTGCTGCTGAACGTCATCCTGGCGTGGAACGAGGCGTTCTGGACCCTGAACCTGACGACCTCCGACGCGGCGCCGCTCACCGTCTTCATCGCCTCCTATTCCAGCCCCGAGGGGCTGTTCTGGGCCAAGCTGTCGGCGGCCTCCACCATGGCCATCGCGCCGATCCTGGTGCTCGGCTGGTTCTCGCAGAAGCAGCTGGTCCGTGGCCTGACCTTCGGCGCAGTCAAATAGGAGGGGCGGTGAAATGACGACGACGATGGGGGAACGCAGGCATGGGTAGAATCGTCCTCAATTCCGTCCGCAAGGCCTTCGGCGAGGTGGTCATCATCCCGTCGATCGACCTGGAGATCGGCGACGGCGAGTTCGTGGTCTTCGTCGGGCCTTCGGGCTGCGGCAAGTCCACCTTGCTGCGGCTGATCGCCGGGCTCGAGGACGTGACCTCCGGCCATATCGAGATCGACGGCGTCGACATGACCGACACGCCGCCGGCGAAACGTGGCCTCTCCATGGTGTTCCAGTCCTACGCGCTCTATCCGCATATGAGCGTCAGGGGCAATATCGGCTTCGGCCTGAAGATGGCGGGCGAGGCGCCCGACATGATCCGGCAGAAGGTGGAGAAGGCCGCCGCCACGCTCAACCTCACCGCCTATCTCGACCGCAAGCCGCGCCAGCTCTCCGGCGGCCAGCGCCAGCGCGTCGCCATCGGGCGGGCCATCGTGCGCGAGCCCAAGGGCTTCCTGTTCGACGAGCCGCTGTCCAACCTCGATGCCGCGCTGCGCGTGCAGATGCGCCTGGAGATCACCCAGCTGCACCAGACG
Organism: Dongiaceae bacterium; assembly: GCA_044226685.1. GTDB lineage: Bacteria > Pseudomonadota > Alphaproteobacteria > Dongiales > Dongiaceae > Dongia_A. Next base: position 3,460 of record JBGAGP010000071.1, on the reverse strand, counting down.
CTGAAGACCACCATGATCTACGTTACCCACGACCAGGTCGAGGCGATGACCATGGCCGACAAGATCGTCGTGCTCAACGCCGGCAATGTCGAGCAGGTGGGCGCGCCTCTCGAGCTCTACAACAATCCGGCCAATCTGTTCGTCGCCGGCTTCATCGGCTCGCCGCGCATGAACTTCCTGAAGGACCAGGCGGCGGCAAAATACGGCGCCAACACCGTCGGCATCCGGCCCGAGCATCTGGGCGTCACCCGCGACGGCGGCGAGTGGCGCGGCGTGGTCGGCATCGCCGAGCATCTCGGCTCCGACACCTTCCTGCATGTCGACGCGGAGGGGATCGGCCGCATCACCGCGCGGGCGCCGGGCGAGCTGGGCTTGGGCGCCGGCGACCGCATCGGGCTGACGCCGCGGCCGGACCGGCTGCACCGCTTCGATGCCAACGGCAAGGCGCTGACCGCGTGAGGCTGCGGGACCGAGTGGCGCTGATCACCGGCGGGGCGCGGGGCATCGGCCGCGCCATCGGCGAGGGCTATGCGCGCGAAGGCGCCAAGGTCTACCTCGCCGATCTTGACGGCGCGGAGGCTTCGCGCGCGGCGCAGGAGATCGGCCACGATGCCATCGGCATGGCGCTCGACGTGACACGGCGGGATTCGATCGACGCGGCCGTCGCGGGCGTGCCGGACATCGACATCCTGGTCAACAACGCGGCGATCTTCGACCTGGCGCCGCTCGAGGAGATCACCGAGGCGAGCTATGACCGCGTCTTCGCCGTCAACGTGAAGGGCCTGCTGTTCATGATGCAGGCGGTGGCGAAGCAGATGACGGGTCGCGACATGACGCGCGCCGGCCATCGCGGCAAGATCATCAACATGGCCTCGCAGGCCGGCCGCCGTGGCGAGGCGCTGGTCGGCGTCTATTGCGCTTCGAAGGCCGCGGTGATCAGCCTGACGCAATCCGCCGGCCTCGGCCTCGCGCGGCACGGCATCAACGTCAACGCCATCTCGCCCGGCGTGGTCGACACACCGATGTGGGAAGAGGTCGACGCGCTGTTCGCGAAATACGAGAACCGGCCCAAAGGCGAAAAGAAGCGCCTGGTCGGCGAGGCGGTGCCTTTCGGCCGCATGGGAAGACCCGAGGATCACGTGGGCGCGGCGATCTTCCTCGCCAGCCCGGAAAGCGATTACGTCGTCGCCCAGACCTACAATGTCGACGGCGGCAACTGGATGAGTTGAACACAGGACCGGATCACGATCATGTATCTCGAGAAATACAATCTGAAAGGCCGCAACGCGGTCGTCACCGGCGGCGGCCAGGCCATCGGCCTTGCCTGCGTCGAGGCCCTGGCCGAGGCCGGCGCCCATGTCGTCATCGCCGACCACAACCCGCAGGTGGCCGAGACCGGCCGCGACGCGATGAAGGCCAAGGGCTATGCCTGCGAGATCGCCATCGTCGACGTGACCGATTCGAAGGGCGTCGAGGCCCTGGCCGAGAAGCTGGAGAAGAGCGGCGGCGTGCATATCCTGGTCAACAATGCCGGCATCGCGCGCTCGGAAATTCCCGGCGAGAACATGGAGGACGAACGCTGGCTGAACGTGCTCGACGTCAACCTCAACGGCACCTTCTGGTGCTGCCGGTCCTTCGGCAAGCGCATGCTGGCGCGCAAGTCCGGCGCCATCGTCAATGTCGGCTCGATGTCCGGCTTCATCGTCAACAAGCCGCAGGAGCAATCGCACTACAACGCCTCGAAGGCGGCGGTGCATCACCTGACCAAGTCGCTCGCCGCTGAATGGGGCACCCGCGGCGTGCGTGTCAACGCCGTGGCGCCGACCTACATCAACACGCCGCTCAATGCCTTCGTGAAATCGAAGCCCGCCATGTACGACGCCTGGATCGGCGGCACGCCGATGGCCCGCATGGGCGAGGTGGAGGAGATCGCCTCCGCCGTCCTCTTCCTCGCCTGCGACGCGTCGAGCCTGATGACCGGCTCGATCGTCGTGGTGGATGGCGGCTACACCTGCTGGTAGGGGACGCCGAAATTCGACCTGCTCACCGCAGGTTCCCGCTTTGCCACAGCCGTGGCGCGACACCGCCGGGCATGATTGCCGCAGCGATTTCGGCGGAGCATGCAGGCCATGGCGAAGCGGGTCCGGTACAACAAGGATTTCGGGTTTGACGCCGACCTGAATGAAGCCACCCTGCAGGCGCCGGCCCTGGCCGGTGTTTTTCATCTGGCCGCGCTGGCGCCGGCGGCAAGCAGCAGGAACGTCGACCTCTATGACGGCACGCCGGACGATGACGTGTTCGGCGGCGGCGCCGGCGACGACGTGTTGCGGGGCAATGCCGGCGACGACCGGCTGAGCGGCGGCAGCGGCAACGACACCCTCTATGGCGGCGAGAACTGGCAAGGCCCGGGCAACGACCATCTCAGCGGCAATGCCGGCAACGACACGCTGCATGGCGACCTGGGCGACGATTTCCTGCGCGGCGGCCTCGGCAATGACGCGCTGGACGGCGGCGCGGGCATCGACACGGTCGACTATCGCGACGCCGATCCGGATCCCGCGACCGGCATTGCCGTGGATGCCGACCTGGTGACGGTCATCGTGCATGGCGGCGCCGTCGCCAACCAGGACCACCTGTTCAGCGTGGAGAACATCGTCGGCAGCCCCTACCGCGACCTGCTGCGCGGCGACGGCAATGACAATCGCCTGGCCGGCCTGGGTGGCGATGACGTGCTGTTGGGGCGAGGCGGCGCCGACATGCTGTTCGGCGGCAATGGCGATGACGTCCTGCTGGGCGGCATCGACGGCGAAGGCGACCGCATGGAAGGCGGGGCCGGCAACGACACCTTCATCGTTTCGCTGCGGGAATTCGTCAGCGAGACACTGGAGGACGGCACCGTGGTCGACCAGTTCCTGCAGCTCAATCTCGGCCACGACCGCATCGTCGACTTCACCCGCGGCGAGGACATCATCGAGCTGGAGACCATCCCCACTGACCCGTTGTCGGGCAGCTTCGACGCCCTGATGATCGCCGACGCGGTCTATGCCGGCGGCCTGACGGGTGCGGTCATCGATTTCGGCAGCTCCGGCACCCTCTTCCTCCAGGGCGTCGCGGCGGCGGACCTGACCGCGGGTGATTTCCGTTTCTTCTACGTCTAGCGCGGCGTCGGGCGTTGCATTTCTGCAACTAAATTCTCCGAATCGGTCGCTTGTTTACTATTCTTCCGACGGGAAACCCGTTGAATGGCAGCTGGTTCGCCGAGCTGATGGTGCAAAATCCACCTCTATCCCCCAAGGCTAGAGTCCCATTGCCCGCAACCGCGCAAAATGTAGATAAGTCTGGGGATAGACTGAGAATTCTACTGCAAATCAATCGCTTATAAGGCTGTCTTCGTATTTTGCTTTGACATTTAGGTTAATCGCCCCCATCGTTTACGCCGAAGTAACCCTTAGGCGCTCTG
>JBGAGP010000070.1:14969-24494 GCA_044226685.1 Dongiaceae bacterium | reverse complement strand
GACCCGCTGTCGCGCCGCCAGTTCTGGGACCTGATCGACCACATCCGCGCCCGCCGCCCGGGCATGAGCGTGCTGGTCGCCACCGCCTATATGGAAGAGGCCGAGCGCTTCGACTGGCTGGCGGCGATGTCCGAGGGCCGTGTCATCTCCACCGGCACGGCGGCGGATTTCGAGCGCCGCACCGGGGCGGCGGATCTGGAGGCCGCCTTCATCCAGCTGCTGCCGCCGGAAAAGCGTGCAGGCCACCAGCCGGTCGTAGTGCCGCCGCGTGCCGGCGACGACGGCGCGCCAGCGATCGAGGCCAGCAACCTGACGTGCCGCTTCGGCGATTTCACCGCCGTCGACAAGGTGAGCTTCCAGATCCATCGCGGCGAGATCTTCGGCTTCCTCGGCTCCAACGGCTGTGGCAAGACCACGACGATGAAGATGCTGACCGGCCTGCTGCCGGCCACCGAGGGCGAGGCGAAGATCTTCGGCCGTACGCTCGACGCCGCCGACCTGCAGACCCGCCGCCATGTCGGCTACATGTCACAGAGCTTCTCGCTCTATTCCGAGCTGACCGTGCGGCAGAACCTGGACCTGCATGCGCGCCTGTTCCACCTGCCGGCGGCGGAGATCGGCTCGCGCATCGCCGGGATGCTGCAGCGCTTCGACCTGGAGGCGGTCGCGGACACCCTGCCGCCGGCCTTGCCGCTCGGCGTGCGCCAGCGGCTGTCGCTCGCGGTCGCGCTCATCCACAAGCCGGACTTGCTGATCCTCGACGAGCCGACTTCCGGCGTCGACCCGGTGGCGCGCGACGAATTCTGGCGTTACCTGATCGAGCTGTCGCGCCACGACCGCGTCACCATCTTCATCTCCACCCATTTCATGCACGAGGCGGAGCGCTGCGACCGCGTCTCGCTGATGCATGCCGGGAAGGTGCTGGCGGTGGGGGCGCCGGGGGACCTGGCGCGCGAGCGCGGCGGCGCCTCGCTCGACGACGCCTTCGTCGCCTATCTGCAGGATGCGGTGGGCGGCTCAGGCGCGCCGCCCAGCGGCGACTTGGCGCGCTCGCCAGATGTGGGCGGACGCGGACTCGAGGCGGCGGCGCGCGCTTTCAGCTTCGGCCGCCTGCTCGCCTTCGCCGCCCGCGAGCTGACCGAGATCCAGCGCGACCCGATCCGCCTGACCTTCGCGCTGCTGGGGCCATTGATCCTGCTGGTCACCTTCGGCTTCGGCATCTCCTTCGATGTCGAGCGGCTGCCCTTCGCCGCCTATGACGCCGACCGCACGCCGGAGAGCCGCGAATTGCTCGAAGCGCTGAGCGGCTCGCGCTATTTCGTCGAGCAGCCCGCCTTGGCCGGCCCGGCGGAGATGGAGCGGCAGCTGAAAAGCGGCGCGCTCAGCCTCGCCTTGGAGATTCCCGCCGGTTTCGGCCGCGACCTGTGGCGCGGCGAACAGCCCCAGGTCGCGGTCTGGCTGGATGGCGCGACGCCGTTCCGCGCCGAGACCGCGCGCGGCTATCTCGACGGGCTGGTGGTGCAGCACGCGGCGGAGCTGGCGCGGCGCCAGGGTCGCGATCCGGACGCATTGCTGCCGGCCGGCATCGAGACGCGCCTGCCCTTCAATCCCAGCTTCGAGAGCGTCTATGCCATCACGCCGGGCGTCATCATGCTGCTGCTGGCGATGATCCCGGGCATGATGACCGCGCTCGGCGTGGTGCGGGAGAAGGAGATCGGCTCGATCGCCAACTTCCATGCGACCCCGGTCAGCCGCCTGGAATACCTGGCCGGCAAGCAGGCGCCCTATGTCGCCATCGCCATGGTGAGTTTCTTCAGCCAATGGCTGGCGGCGGTCCTCATCTTCGGCATCGGCCTGAACGGCTCGGCCACGGCGCTGATCCTTGGGGCGCTGGCCTACGTGGCGGCGACGACCGGATTCGGCCTGCTGGTCTCGACCTTCGTGAAGACCCAGATCGCCGCCATCTTCGCCACCTCGATCATCATCATCATCCCGGCGGTGAATTTCTCCGGCTTCATGACGCCGGTTTCCTCGCTCGATGCCAGCGGCCGGATGTTCGGCCTCGCCTTTCCCTTCGCCTATTTCCAGCAGGTGAGCCTCGGCACCTTCGTCAAGGGCCTCGACTGGCACCAGCTCTGGACCAACCACCTGGCGCTGGCCGGTTTCGGCATCTTCTATCTGGCCGTGGCGATCCTGCTGCTGCGCAAGCAGGAGGCGTGAGATGGGCAGCGCCCTGAGCAACATCTTTCGCCTGGGCCTGAAGGAGTTGCGCAGCCTCTATGCCGATCCGGTCCTGCTGATCCTCATGCTCTACACCTTCACGGTGGCGATCTACGAGGTGGCGCAGAATGTGCGGATGGAGGTCGAGGACGCCGCCATCGCCATCGTCGACGAGGACCACTCCCAGCTTTCGCACCGCTTGGCGGACGCTTTCCTGATGCCGCAGTTCAAGCCGGCGGTGGAGATCGCCGCCAGCCACGTGGACGCCGCCCTGGAGAACGGCGAATACATCTTCGTCCTCACCATCCCGCCGCATTTCGAGCGCGACCTGCTGGCGGGGCGCAAGCCCGGCCTGCAGCTCGATGTCGACGCCACCGCCATGTCGCTGGCCGGCAACGGCGCGGTCTATATCGAGAACATCGCCCTGCGCGAGATCGCCGTCGCCGAGCACCTGCCCGGCGCCGACTCCGCCCTGCCGTTTTCCGTCGTGGTGCGCGCGGCGTTCAATCCCAACCTGTCCTCGCGCCAGTTCATGGCCATCATGCAGTTGACCGAGAACATCACCATCCTCGCCATCATCCTGACGGGTGCGGCGCTGATCCGCGAGCGCGAGCATGGCACCATCGAGCATCTGCTGGTCATGCCGGTCTCGCCGTTCGAGATCATGTGCGCGAAGATCTGGGCCAACGGCCTTGCCATCCTGCTGGCGACGGCGCTGTCGCTCTACGCGGTTGTGCAGGCGGTGCTGGATGTCCAGGTCCAGGGATCGATCCCGTTGTTCCTGGCGGGCAGCGCGCTCTATCTCTTCGCCGTCACCGCGCTCGGCATCTTCCTGGCCACGCTCGCCGGGTCGATGCCGCAATTCGGGCTGCTGTCGATCCCGGTGTTCATCGTGATGAACCTGCTCTCCGGCGCCATGACGCCGCTGGAGAGCATGCCGCTCTGGCTGCAGACCGTGATGCAGGCCTCGCCCTCGACGCATTTCGTCAAGCTGGCGCAATCGATCCTGTTCCGCGGCGCCGGCATCGACCTCATCTGGCGGCACCTGGCGCCGATCGCCGGGATCGGCGCGGTCCTGTTCACCATCGCCTGGATGCGCTTCCGCCGCGCCATCGCGGCGGGATAGCCCATTCCCCAGCTAAGCCTACTCTTCTGGCCGGAATTTCAGCGCCGCGCCGTTGATGCAATAGCGCAAGCCTGTCGGCTCCGGCCCGTCCTCGAAGACGTGGCCCTGATGCGCGCCGCATTTGGCACAATGCACCTCCGTCCGCACCATGAAATAGGAGCGGTCGGTGTTGGTCGCGGTCGCCTGGTCGATCGGCGCGTAGAAGCTGGGCCAGCCGGTGCCGCTTTCGAACTTGGTCTCCATGTCATAGGCCGGCGCGCCGCAGGCGGCGCAGACGAAGGTGCCGGCCCGCTTCTCGTGCAGCAGCGGCGAGGTGCCCGGCCGCTCGGTGCCGTGCTCGAACATGACCCGGAACTGCTCCGGCGAGAGCTCCGCACGCCATTGCGCCTCGGTCTTCACCACGTCGTAGCCCGAGGTCGGTACCTTGTCGTCCTTGCCGAACAGCTTCATGGGTTACCTGCCTTTCCGCTCCCCGCATATGTGGCGCGGCGGCGGCAAATGGCAAGGCCGACAGGGAATCGATGCCGCGAAGGCATCACAGGCAATCGGAGGCATCCCGGCCGGCGCACAAGCGCAGCGTCGCCCCGGATCGGACTCCAGGGCGACGACGGCTGTCGGTTCGAATCGGAAGCCAGGCCTAGGAGTTCGAGCCCGACGGTGAGCCGGCCCACGGTCCGGAATCCGGGCCGAGTTCCTCGCTGCACCACTTCTCGTTGGTGATCCAGCCGTTGCCGGAGCAGTTGTTGTCGATGAACTTGCTCTCGGATAGCGAAACGCCGCTGGTCGAGCAGCCGGCAGCCGTCAAGGTGCCGAGCGCCAGTGCGATGGCGAGGGTGATCTTCATCGTCGTCTCCTGAAGCAGATTACGTCGACGAAGCAACGCGGCCCACGCCGGAAGGTTCCACCGCCCGGCGTGTCGCCGGCGCAACGGCGCCAGTCGACAGGAAGGTCGGCCGTCTTCGCTCAGTGGCCGGTATAGGGGCCCATGGAGGCGTGCAGGTCGTCGGCGCACCACGCCTTGTTGACGAAGACGGCGTTGCCCGAGCAGTTGTTGTCGACCCACTTGCTCTCCGACAGCGAGGCGCCGTCCTGCGACACGGCGCAGCCGGCCACCAGGATCGCGCTCATCATCGCCATTGCAGTCAGGATCCGTTTCATGTCCGCCCTCCTTGAAGGGTTGCGTGAAAGCCGAAATCAAACGTCCCCGGAACCGTCCCGCGAAATCGAAAACCCCGCGAGATCAAACGCCTCCTCGCCCCGGCTGTCGAGCGCCGGATTGCCGCATTGATCGACCTAGTCGATTGATACGATCCAAACAATGCGTTGGATCGATTGCCGCCCGGCGCGCATCCTCTTCTCACCCGAGTTTGCCAGAGAGGAGAGCCCCGATGTCACGAGATCCCAAGACCCCCGGCGCCACGCCGCCGACGCTGACCACCGCCGCCGGCATCCCCGTCGGCGACAACCAGAACAGCCTGACCGCCGGCCCGCGCGGGCCGCTGCTGGTGCAGGATTGGCAACTCTTCGAGAAACACGCCCATTTCAACCGCGAGCGCATCCCCGAGCGCGTGGTGCACGCCAAGGGCTCCGCCGCCTTCGGCACCTTCACGGTGACCCGGGACATCACCGCCTTCTCCAAGGCCGCGATCTTCTCCCAGGTCGGCAAGAAGACCGAGGCGCTGCTGCGCTTCTCCACCGTCGCCGGCGAGAAGGGTGCGGCCGATGCCGAGCGCGACGTGCGCGGCTTCGCGCTGAAGTTCTATACCGAGCAGGGCAACTGGGACCTGGTCGGCAACAACACGCCGGTCTTCTTCGTGCGCGATCCGTACAAGTTCCCCGATTTCATCCACACCCAGAAGCGCGATCCGAAGACGAACCTGCGCAACCCGACCGCAATGTGGGATTTCTGGTCGCTGTCGCCGGAAAGCCTGCACCAGGTCACCATCCTGTTCTCCGACCGCGGCCTGCCGAAGAATTACCGGCAGATGCACGGCTTCGGCTCGCACACCTACTCGCTGATCAACGCCGCCAATGAGCGCGTCTGGGTGAAGTTCCACTTCAAGAGCCTGCAGGGCATCGCCAACATCAGCGACGCCGACTCCGCCAAGGTGATCGGCCATGACCGAGAGAGCCACCAGCGCGACCTGGTCGAGGCGATCGAGCGCGGCGACTTCCCGCGCTGGAAGGTCAGCATCCAGGTGATGACCGAGGCCCAGGCGGAGCAGACGCCCTACGACCCCTTCGACCTCACCAAGGTCTGGCCGCATGGCGACTTCCCGCTGATCGAGGTCGGCGTGCTGGAACTGAACCGCAACCCGGAGAACTACTTCGCCGAGGTGGAGCAGGCGAGCTTCTCGCCCGCCAACGTGGTGCCGGGCATCAGCCACTCGCCGGACAAGATGCTGCAGTTCCGCGTCTTCTCCTATGCCGACGCGCACCGCTACCGCCTGGGTTCCAACTACGAGAGCCTGCCGGTCAACGCGCCGCGCTGCCCGGTGCACAACTACCACCGCGACGGCGCCATGCGCTTCGACGGCAATGGCGGGGCCAGCGTGAACTACGAGCCCAACAGCTTCGGCGGGCCGAAGGAGGACGCGCGCTTCAAGGAGCCGCCGCTGAAGCTGACGGGTGCCGCCGACCGCTACGACCACCGCGCCGGCAATGACGACTACACCCAGGCCGGCAACCTCTATCGCCTGATGAGCCAGGCGGAGCGCGACCGCCTGATGGACGCCATCGCCGGCGCCATGCAGGGTGTGCCGGAGGCCATCCAGCGCCGCCAGATCGCCCACTTCGCCAAGGCCGACCCGGCCTATGGCGCGGGTGTCGCCAGGCGCCTCGGCCTCAAGGACGTGGCGGCGGCGGAGTAGCACCGCACCAGACAGGGCGGCGGCGGCGCTTCTGCTCTCTCAAGCACGCCGCCGCCGGGCGTCCGGGCGATCGATACCCCCTCCCGGCGCGGGGCGCGGCGAACAATCGCCGCGCCCATTTTCCGCACCAGCCGAATCCGTGAGCGGGGCTCTTGGCGAAGACCTCGATCAGCGTGGCGCGACTGAAGGATATACAGACGATCACCTTCGGCGGACGGTCGCGGAGCGCTGTGGGTTCTGGTCATCGGGCGGCAAGTAGCCGGCGCGCCGCCAGAAAAGCCAGCCGATGGAGATTGCGGCGATGCCTGCAAAGAGCCCGATGGGAGTCACCGGATGCACGTAAAACCCAAGCAGCAGGCTGCCGAACGGCATGCCAACCAGCACGGCTCGCCACAAAGACGCCACCACCAGGTGATTGCTCAGGTGCGCATGGCCTCGGCTCAAGCCGCGGTGCATCCAGCCAGCCGCCACGCAGACGACCAGGACCCACCAGAGGAGCATGATCGCCAACTCCCAGGTCAGGCGATCCGCGAGGACTTGGTGCGGGTTCTGGACATCCCAAACCAATATTGAAACCGGCCTCACCTGGTCCACGACATCGTAGTCGATCGCCGCCAAAACGCCGGGTGTCTCCGATACCGCGGCAATCAGCGTGACTGCCCGGTCGCTGACTGGCGTGACCTCATACGAGATGCGAGCATTTTCGTCACCGGCTCGGACCGCATATAGGTTGCCGGGGCAATCAGCGACCCAACCTGGCGCAGGCTTGTAGTCGGTGCAGGGTGAGGCGCGGAACCAGGTGAAGCCGGCCGTTTGAATCAGCCTGGGCGCCAAGCGCCACCCGCCAATCATCACATGATCGGCCACCCACGCTTCAACGTGCGTGGTGCGCCACGCCCTATGGCGCCGCCCCGAACGCCGATACACCTCATGCCGCTCTACGACCATCAAGGCGCGGCGAAATGCCGGCACATCAGCGAAAGCCGCTATGGGGTCGGCACGAACCACCCCGCTGACCGCAACGACATCACCCGCGATTGGCGTCCCGCGCCGTTCGGATTCCTCAAGTCGCCGATCGACCTGTCGCGCGATGGCGGCCTCTTCGGCTGACATAACAAGGCCGACAGGCGGCCCGAATGTCACCACAAGGACTATCAGGAATTTGAAGACGGCAACTCTATTGGCGAGATACCTGCTCACGAGTGTACTGAGATCAGCCTCCCCTATCAGTCAACTATAGTGCGGTCTTCTCCCCAGGAGGTTCATGAAAATCTTGAATCCGAGGAGTAGTTGTCTGGCGCCACTACTGGACATCGCATAGTCTCACCGCATGAAAGCCGCCTGGTACGACCGTAACGGAGCCGCTGACGAGGTCCTCGTCGTCGGCGACTTGCCGAGGCCCTTGCCCGCGACGGGCGAGGTGCTGGTGCGTCTGCATGCCTCCGGGGTCAATCCCTCCGACGTGAAGTCGCGCGCCGGGCTGCGCGCGAAGATGGCCTGGCCGCGCGTGGTGCCGCAGAGCGACGGCGCGGGCATTATCGAAGCCGTCGGCGACGGCGTCGACCCAGGCCGGGTCGGCGAGCGGGTGTGGATCTGGAACGGCCAGTGGCAGCGCCCCCTTGGCACGGCGGCGGAATATATCGCAGTGCCGAACGTCCAGGCGCCGCATCTGCCGGACAACACGCCTTTCGAGGCCGGCGCCTGCCTCGGCATCCCGGCGATGACGGCGCATCGCTGCGTCTTCGCCGACGGACCGGTCGTGGGGCAGAAGATCCTGGTGACCGGCGGCGCCGGCGCCGTCGGCCATTACGCCATCCAGCTCGCCCGTTGGGGCGGGGCCAAGGTGATCGCCACGGTGAGCGGGCCGGAGAAGGCGCGGCATGCGCAGGCCGCCGGCGCCGACCGGGTGGTGAACTACAGACACGAGGACGTGACGGCCGCGGTGAATGACTTCACCCAAGGCCAAGGCGTCGACCGCATCGTCGAGATCGAGTTCGGCGGCAATTTGCAGACGTCGCTCGCCTGCCTGAAGCAGAACGGCGTGATCGCCACCTACGCGTCATCGGCGGTGATGGAGCCGAAGCTGCCTTTCTATCCGATGATGTTCCAGGGCGTGACGGTCCGCATGGTGCTGGTCTATATCCTGCCCGAGGCGGCGCGGCGGCAATCGATCCAGGACATCAACCACGCGCTGGCGCAGGGCGCCCTGGTGCACGCGATCGCCGAGACCTATCCGCTGGCGCGCATCGCCGACGCGCACAAGGCGGTGGAGAGCGGCAAGATGATCGGCAACGTGGTGGTGAGCGTCGCGTGATGCAGCGAGTCCTGCAACTTCCCCCTCCCCATCCCTCCCCCGTTCCGGGGGAGGGGGCTAGCCACATTGAATCCCCTCCCCCAGCATGGGGGAGGGTCAGGGTGGGGGCAGTTGCAGCGCGAGGCGCCCCATGCTCCTAGCCACCCTCCTCGTCGCCTTGGGCGGTGCCATCGGCAGCGTCGCGCGGTTCCTGCTCACCGAAATCTCGGCGCGGATGTGGGGTGGTGATTTCCCCTGGGGTACCATCCTCGCCAATGTCAGCGGCTCGTTCCTGATCGGCGCCCTCGCCGCCTTGCCGAGCTTCGGCGAGCGCGACCTGCTGACGCGGCAGTTCCTGATGGTCGGCATCATGGGCGGCTACACGACCTTCTCGTCCTTCAGCCTGCAGACGCTGACCATGCTGCAGCACGGCCACCTGGCGAAGGCGCTGGCGAATGTCGCGGGATCGGTGGCCTTGTGCCTGGTCACGGTCTGGGCCGGCTACGCGCTGGCGGCGAGTTTCAGCGCGGCGAAACCGTAGCGGCGGCAGCTCGCTGATCGTCGCGCATCCAAGCTTCAAATGTGTCGTGCCATTTGAGCGCCAGCGGCCTGTCCGCGCTTGAGAAGTGAAATACGTGTAGCTGTTCCGTAGCTTTGTCGTGCCCGCTGCGGACGTGAACATCCCTTTCACCGAGAGGAAATGACCGGACGCGGTGTATTTCTGCCGATCGGATGGGGACGTCGCAGCGAAATACATGATCGCCACCATCCGGCGGAGGGCGCAGTCTGCGGATCGCGCGCCGCACAGGATCAATCGCCCACACACGATGGTTATCTCTGTCTTTGAATGCCCAATGCGGATCGAACTGAACAACCTCACCCTGCCCGGTCTGGTCGAAGAGCACCGGTTCGGAGATACTTCGCAGCAGGCGCTCGCTTGCAGTTTGCAGATGCGCGTTCACGCGACTCGAACTAACTCCGTCGGCTATGACGATGCCTAGAAACAGAAACATCGT
>JBGAGP010000070.1:0-14952 GCA_044226685.1 Dongiaceae bacterium | reverse complement strand
GGCCCAACCAAAGCGCAGCCTCCATCGCGCAGGATGCCGCGATGGCTGTTAATAGATAGGCACCGGCGCTCAGCCCCTCTTCATCCCATGTTCGGGCAAAAAAGTTGAACCCTAGAAGAAAGATTGCGAAGGCAGCGAACCCATACCCACCGAAGGACCAGCCCGCCATGAAATACATGGCACCAATCACTGCGGCGACCTTTAGCCAGAAATAGCCGATGCCGCTGCCACTTGGGGGCTCCCCGGGCTCTCGAACGCCAATTGAGGCTGTAGTGACAGGCGCCATTCTATTCCTCCGGCAGGGCGTAGACTTCCTGGGGGTCGTCGAAGCGGTGCATGGGGTAGCGGCCGAGCGGCTTCAGCTTGCTGCCGCAGGGGGGAGATTGCCACGCCACGCCGCATCGTCCCGTATCCAGCCTGCAATTGCCGCCATCCACCTCTCAGCCGCCGGCACGTCAGGCTCCCGGATCGTGAAACTGACAGGGTCGCTCGCGTCCCGCACGAAGATCAGAAACCTGCTCGCGACATGAGTGTCAGAGGTCACGACCGGCATGCTCGCGACCGGCGGCAATTCGAGCATCTTCGGCTGAGTCAGCCGCGCACTGTGGATCGTCGCATCAATGGCAAAGACCACATCGAAGCCAAGGAAGACCGGGGCAATCACCCTCACAAGGCGGCGTTCAATATCGATCGCGGCGACCATGATTCCGTCCACGGTCAGGACATGAGCGGGATGGAATTCAATGTGTTTGCCATTGCAATCGACGTAGGGCGGTTCCGAAATCTTTTGCCGCGCGCGCGCCACACGCAGGTCAAGATGCCAGCGCGAGAGCAGGCCGACGAGATTCGAGACGACCATGCCGCCAAAAAGGGCGAGAACGTCGGCCACAGTCCGCTCGGATTCTGGAATTGTATCGCGGACGACGAGCACCCAGAGCGCGACGGCCGCGCTCGCCGCCACGGCCAGCGCGGGTATCCTCATGCGCCACAAACGACGGCGCTTGTCGGTCGCGTCGGCGGCAATTTTCGCCATGTCGCTGCTGAGCCTGCCCCATTGGCCAAGGTCGGCACCACGATGGTGGGCCGCCCTGGCAGCTCCAAAGGCACCCCAGGCATTGCGCAAGGCAATGTCGAGCCGCGACGAGTCCATCCTGCAGAACCCCCGATTGCAGCCCAGTGAAGAAGCTGCATCCTAGGTGGCGGCCCATGATTTGAAAAGCGCCGCTATTCCTCCGGCAGCGCGTAGACTTCCTGCGGGTCGTCGAAGCCGTGCATGGGATAGCGGCCGAGCGGCTTCAGCTTGCTGCCGCAGGGGGAGGCGAAGGCCCGGGAGGCGAGCAGCGGCTGGTTCAGCGGCCGGCACAGGCCGGTGATGCGCGCGGCGAGGTTGACCGCCGGGCCGATCACGGTGAAGTCGAGGCGCGTCGGCGCGCCGATATTGCCGTAGGAGACCGAGCCGGCGTGCAGCCCGATGCCGACGCTCAAGGGCGCCTTGCCGGCGCTGGCGCGCAGCTCGTTGACGTCGCGCAGCGCCTCCAGCGCCTCTTCCGCCGCCAGCAGGGCGGTGCGGCATTTCTCGTCGCGGTCGAGGTCGTCGGTCATCGGGAAGATCGCCAGCACCGCGTCGCCGATGAATTTCAGGATCTCGCCGCCGCGCGCCAGCACGGGCCGCGTCACCGCGTCGAAATAATCGTTGAGGATGGCCATCACCTCGTCGCGCGGCAGCTGGTTGCTCATCAGCGTGAAGTCGCGCAGATCGCATTGCCAGATGGCGGCGGCGATGGTGACGCTCTCGCCGCGCTGGATGAGGCCGCCCATGACCCGCTCGCCAGCGTCCTGGCCGAGATAGATCTCCAGCAGCAGCTTGGCGGTGCGCTTGGATTCCAACGTCTCGATGGTGAGCGAGAGCAAAGGCAGCAGCGTCTGGAAGGAGAGCAGCTCGTCGTCGGTGAAGCCGCCCTTCTGGTCGGTGGTCATGGAGACCACGGCCATGTGCTTGCCGTCGCCCCGGCGCATGCCGAACATGACGTAGTCGGTGGCACCCTCGAGCACCAGGTCCTCGAGGATGGGGAAATCGAGCTTGAGGTCCGTTCCGGTCAGCCGGCGGCGGATATAGCGTTCCCCCGCGATGATCAGGGGCATGGGCGAGCGCAGGTACTGGTCGCTTTGCCAGATGTCGCGCTCGCGGGTGAAGATCTCGACCTCCGGCTGCTGGCGCGACCAGCGGAAGGCGATGGAGGCGATCTGCGGATGCAGGGTCGGCTTCGCGACAAAAAAGCGCATCAGGGGGAAGCCGCCCTCGGTCAGCTCCCGCACCACGCCCTGGGTCAGCTCCTTCAGCCCGGGCTGGGAGCGGCCCTCGCGCAGCAGCCAGCGGAAGGCGCGCTCGACGCCCTTGGCGCCGAAATAAAGCTCGCCGTCGTCCAGTGGCGGCAATTCGCTGGTCAGCGACGCGTAAGGCTGATTCATGGTTAGCAGTCTTGCATCCGTATCCGGGTTCCAGGCAAGTCCAATGGGCCAGGCCCGATAGAGGCAAGCCCAACAGAGCTATGCCCAACAGAGCTATGCCCAACGGGGGCAAGCCCAATGGGGCAAGTCCGGAGGGGCCGGAATTCACTGCCGGACGTGGCCATGGAACCCAAGCCCCTCAGCAGATTGGGGTTGAAGCCGCCCGGCCCTTCCCCCATCTTCGGGACAGCAGCAATAGCAGCACCCAATCGGGCCGACGCCCCGGAGTTTGCCATGTTCATCCAGACCGAAGAAACCCCCAACCCGGCGACCTTGAAGTTCCTGCCCGGCCGCGTGGTGATGGAACGCGGCACCGCCGATTTCGACGCCGCCGACAAGGCCCAGCGCTCGCCGCTGGCCGAAAGCCTGTTCCGCATCGACGGCATCGCCCGGGTGTTCCTGGGCAGCGATTTCATCACCGTGACCAAGAGCGACGCGCGCGACTGGCCCGTGCTGAAGCCGCAGGTGCTCGGCCTGATCATGGAGCATTTCTCCACCAACCGGCCGGTCATCCTGGCGGATGCGGCGGAAGGTGCCGATGCCGGCGACGACGATGAGATCGTCACCCAGATCAAGGAACTGCTCGACACCCGCGTCCGCCCGGCGGTGGCCCAGGACGGCGGCGACATCGTGTTCCATTCCTTCGAGGACGGCGTGGTCTATCTGCATATGCAGGGCTCCTGCTCCGGCTGCCCGTCTTCGACCGCGACCCTGAAGATGGGGATCGAGAACATGCTGCGCCACTATGTCCCGGAGGTGGTCGAGGTGCGGCCGGTCTGATCCCATATCGGCTCTCGCGCTGTCGGTTTCCGGCAGCTAGGTTCAAGGGCGGCCGGCTGGAAAGCGGTCGCCCTTTCTCGTTTGCCGGTCTTCGGATGCCGGTCCTGGGGAATCCCGACGATGACACAACTCGACGATACGGCGCTGGACCTGATCTTTCGCCAGGCGCGCACCCACAGCTACTGGCTGGACAAGGAGGTGCCGGACGATCTGCTGCGCCAGGCCTTCGACCTGGCGCGCATGGGGCCGACCAGCGCCAATTGCCAGCCGATGCGCGTGGTCTTCGTGCGCTCCAAGGAAGCCAAGGCGAAATTCGCCCCGGCGCTGTCGCAGGGCAACCTGGCCAAGACCATGGCAGCACCCGCCACCGCGATCTTCGCCATGGACATGGAATTCTACGAGCAACTGCCGCGCATGTTCCATGATCCGGAGGCGCGTTCCTGGTTCGCCGGCAAGCCGAAGGTGATCGAGAGCACGGCGTTCCGCAACGCGACCTTGCAGGCTGCTTATTTCATCCTGGCCGCACGGTCGCTCGGCCTCGATTGCGGGCCGATGTCGGGCTTCGACAATGCCAAGGTCGATGCCGCCTTCTTCGCCGGCACCAGCATCAAGAGCAACTTCATCTGCAACATCGGCTATGGCGACCCGGCGCGGCTGCATCCGCGCAATCCGCGCCTCGACTTCGACGCGGCCTGCGTGATCGCCTGAGCGGTGCCGCAGACTAGTCCATCGGCGGGTGCGGCAGGGTCTTCTGGTCCACCACCGGATAGTCGCGGGCGTTGAACAGCTGGTAGTGCCACCATTCGTTCGAATAATGCTCCCATCCCGCCGCGGTCATGATGCCGAGCAGGATGAGGCGGTTGCGCTGCGCCACCAGCGGGACATCGGTGCGGCCGTGATGCGACAGCGGCGTGCAGGCGTCGAAGCCGGTGCCCATGTCGAGCTCGGCCCCCGTGCCGTCCACCAGGGTCAGGTCGACCGCGACGCCGCGGTTGTGCGGGCCGCCGCCGCGCGGATCGGCGACGAATTCGGGGTCCGGATTGGCGTTCCACAGCGCCCATTGCCCTTCGACCGGGCGATAGGCGTCGAAGATCTTCAGCCGGTAGCCGAGCGGCCGCGCCAGGTCGATGGCGCGGCGCAGGCATTCCGCCGCCTCGGCCCGCAGATAGGGCCTGGCATCGGCGCGGTAGAACGGCTTGCCGGTCAGGTTATCCGCCGTCGCATAGGCGAGCCAGACGGCGAGGTCGAAGGCGGGCGGGGAGATGTCGACGAGGCTCATGCGTAAACTGCACTTTGGTCCGATGACGGCGTTCCGGCCCCGCATGCGGTCATGCCCTTGTCAGGCCGACCCTGCGAGGCTAAGCCAAGGACCTAACAGAACCGCGCGGCAAATGCCACGCCGCCCAGCCACCAGCTGCCCAGCCGCAGGTCGAACCGTGCTTTCCACGCCCGTCCGCCGATGATCTTTCCCGCCTCCGCCCCGCTGCTGGCGATCGACACCGCCGGGTCGGCCTGCTCGGTGGCGCTATGGGCCGAGCGCGGGATTCTCGGCCATGAGATCGCCGCCACCCTGCACGGCCATGCGGTGGCCCTGGCGCCGATGATCGCGCGCGTCGCCGCCGGCGCCGGACTCGACCTGAAGGCGCTGAGCGCGGTTGCCGTCTCCTGCGGGCCCGGCGGCTTCACCGGCATGCGCGTCGGCCTGGCCACGGCGCGCGCCCTGGCGCTGGCGGTCGGCTGCCCGGCCATCGGCATCGACAGCTTCGCGGTCTTGGCCGGCATCGACAGCTTCGCGGTCCTGGCCGCCGCGGCGCGGCGGTCCGCCGGCACGCTCGACGACGACATGCTCGCCGTGCTCGACAGCCGGCGCGAGGAATTGTTCGCCGCCCCCTTGAATGCCTCGCTCACGCCGGCCGACGCGCCGATGCTGATTGCCGTGGCGGAGATCGCGGCGTTGTGCCGGCAGCGCCGGCTGCGCCTGGTCGCCGATGCGGAGCTGACCGATTTCGCCGCGCCGCAATTCGCCGACCTCGAGGTCGTGCACGCGCACGGCGATGCCGCCGCCGTGGCCGAGCTCGCCGCCTTGCGTCCCGACCTGCATCTGCCGGCGGAACCGATCTATCTGCGCCCGCCCGACGTGTCGCAGCCCAAGCCCGTGCTGCCGGAAACGCCGGCGCCATGACCGCGGCCGTCGCACGCGCGGTTACCGCCTTCGATATACCGCTGCTGGCCGAGTTGCACCGCGCCATCTTCACGGCACCCTGGGATCAGGTCTGGAGCGAGGAAAGCCTGGCGCGGATCCTCGCCATGCCCGGAGCGAACGGATGGATTCTTGAAGATGGTCCCGAGCCGCTTGGCTTCGCCCTGGCGCGCTTCACCCTGGACGAGGGCGAAATCCTGCTGACCGGAATCTTGCCGGCCGCGCGCGGCAAGGGCCATGCCCGCCGGCTGATGCAGGCCGTGATCGCGGCCGCGCGCGAAGCCGGCGTCGCGCGGCTGTTCCTGGAGCATGCCGCGCCCAACGCCGCCGCCGCGGCCCTCTATGGCGGACTCGGTTTCGGCCGGATCGGCAGCCGCCGCGACTATTACCGCGATACTGGGGGAAAGCCCTACGACGCCGTCACCATGGCGTTGGAACTATTAGGGTCGAACGCAATTCATCCTTCGCGGGTCGTGGACGAGCGATGAAGCCACGACATCCCTGCTGTCCTTTGATTTCAATACTTGATGTGACTCGGCCCGCCTATATTTGTAAAACTCAATTTCCATATCGACGCGCCTGGGCCATTACTGTTATGCGCGTGCATGGGGATCAGGTTCGGCAACCCTTGGTACGGGACGGAGCGTGTGATGGTAGAAGACGGCAAAAAGAACGGAATCTTGCCGATGGTGACGGAGATCGTCGCCGCGCATCTTTCCAACAATACCGTCTCGATGACGGAGATTCCGCGTCTTATCAATGAAGTCTACGCGGCATTGAACGGCCTTGGCCAGGCGCCGGGCCGCCCGGCCGAGCGCCAGGAGCCGGCCGTGGCGCTGAAGAAATCGGTGACCGCCGACTACATCGTCTGCCTGGAGGACGGCAAGAAGCTGAAAATGCTCAAGCGCCACCTGCGCACTGCCTATGGCCTGACGCCCGAGCAGTATCGCGAGAAATGGGGCCTGCCGGCCGATTATCCCATGGTCGCGCCCAATTACGCCAAGAAGCGCAGCACCCTTGCACGCCAGATCGGGCTCGGCACGGGCGGCCGGCGGCGCTGATTGCGCCTTGAACGAACCGCGGCTTGACGATTGACCGGCGCCCGCCCGCGGCACGCTGAATCCGCACCGAAGCGGCCCATGACCCCAGTTTAACTAGGGCCAATCGCTCCCTGAAATGCCGCTCTGATCCGCCGCGCGGCCGGCTGCGGCCGGGGCCGGCATCCAAGGTGCCGGCAAAAGGCCTGCCGGACAAAGGCTTTGCTGGACAAAGCGTTTCCCGGCAAAAGGTTTGCGCGGGTCGCCATCTGTGGGCAGAATGACCAAAAAACAGTACGACCGTTCCCGTGCCGGGGCGGCTCGGGCCGCCGGGCGGAAGCCCCGCGGCCCCGAACAGTGGGGCCTAAATTGAGCGTCATGTCGCGACTTGAGAAGCTGTGCCAGGAAAAAGGTCTGAAAATGACCGAACAGCGGCGCGTCATCGCGCGCGTGCTGTCGGACGCCGAGGACCATCCTGACGTCGAGCAGCTCTACCGCCGCGCCGCCAAGATCGACCCCGGCATCTCGCTCGCCACCGTCTACCGCACCGTGCGCCTGTTCGAGGAGGCCAACATCCTGGAGCGGCACGATTTCGGCGACGGACGGGCGCGCTACGAGGAAGCGCCCGAGAACCACCACGACCACCTGATCGACCTGCAATCGGGGCAAGTCATCGAATTCACCAACGAAGAGATCGAGAAGCTGCAGCACCGCGTCGCCGAGCAGCTCGGCTACAAGCTGATCGGCCACCGGCTGGAGCTCTACGCAACCCCCATCGCCGGCAAGGCCGGAGCGAAAAAACGATGAATCCCGCGGTGGCGACAACCGCCCGGCCCGTCGAAGTCCGGCTGGCGAGCCTGGAGCTGCGCGTCGCCGAGACCAGTGCCGAGATCGAGGCCGCACAGGCCCTGCGCTACCGCGTCTTTTACGAGGAGCTGAGCGCGCAGCCGACGCCGGAGATGCAGGCCCAGCGGCGCGACTTCGACAGCTTCGATCCGTTCTGCGACCATCTCGTCATCATCGATCACGACAAGGGACCGAGCGCCGCCGGCATCGTCGCCACCTACCGGCTGATGCGGCGTGACGGCGCGCGCCGGCGCGGCCAGTTCTATTCGATCGACGAATTCGACATCTCGGCGCTGGTGAATTATCCGGGCGAGATCCTGGAACTGGGCCGGTCCTGCGTCGACCCGGCCTATCGCACCAAGGCGGCCATGGGCCTGATGTGGAAGGGCATCGCCGACTACATCCTCTACTACAAGATCGGCGTGCTGTTCGGCTGCGCGTCCTTCCCCGGCACCGATCCGGCCGAGCACAAAGTGGCCCTGTCGTATCTCTATCACCGCCATCTGGCGGCGCCGGAATACCGCGCCAAGGCCCTGCCCGGCCGCTACGTGTCGATGAACATGATGCCGATCGACCGCATCGACGAGAAGCGCGCCTTCCTCTCCTTGCCGCCGCTGATCAAGGGCTATCTGCGCCTGGGCGGCTTCGTCGGCGAGGGCGCCGTGGTCGACCCGCAATTCGGCACCGTCGATGTCAGCGTCGTGGTGGTGCATGACCTGATCAAGGACAAATACACCAAGCACTATCACGACCAGGCCGGCAGCAAGGCGGACGGCGCGATCCCCGCGTGACCGGCGCCGCCGCCCGCATGGCGTCACTGCCCGCGCGCCGCAACGACAGCGTGACGGAGGATCCGCCGCTCGATGCCGGCGCCGCTGCGCCCTTCGGATCGAATCTTCTCGGCGTGCTGCGGCTGTCGCTCTATGGCGCGCTCACCGTCGCGCTGGCCCCCGTGCAGGCGCTGATCCTGCTGCTGCTGCCGCGACTCTGGTGGGTGTTGCCCCGCCTCTATCACCAGATCTGCTGCCGCATCATGGGCCTCAAGGTGCGCGTGGTCGGCACGCCCTCGACGGCACGGCCGACGCTCTTCGTCAGCAACCACTGCTCCTATCTCGACATTCCGGTCATGGGTTCGGTGCTGCCGGTCTCCTTCGTCGCCAAGCTCGAGGTGGCGCAGTGGCCGGGCTATGGCCTGCTGGCCAAGCTGCAGCGCACCGTCTTCGTCGACCGCCGCCGCCATACCACCCACAAGCAGCGTGATTCGCTGCAGGCGCGCCTCGCCGCCGGCGATCCGCTGGTGCTGTTCCCGGAAGGCACCTCGAATGACGGCAACCGCATCCTGCCGTTCCGCAGCGCGCTGCTGAGCGTGGCCGAGGCCGCGCCGGCCGACCGGCCGCTGACCGTGCAACCGCTCTCCATCGCCTATACCGCGATCAACGGCCTGCCGATGGGCTGGGGGTTGCGGCCGCTGGTCGCCTGGTATGGCGGCATGGAGCTGGGTGGGCATCTGTGGCGCTTCAGCCGCCTGGGCCAGGTCGAGGTGGTGCTGGAGTTCCACCCGCCGGTCCGGGTCGGCGATTTCGCCTCGCGCAAGGAATTGACCCGGCATTGTGCCGAGGCGGTGGCCGGCGGGGTCGACCGGGCGCTCGGCGGGCGGCTGCCGAAGCTTCCCGCACATTCAGAAAAGATTTAATTGTTACAGGTGCTTGGCCAGCCTTGGCGGGGTCGGACAAATCGGGTACAGGTGAGTTTCCGCGGCCGTGTTACACTGCCGGCGGGACTGCAACCAGATGGGGCGGACGAGGCCGCGCTTAGAGCGGCCGGTATTCAGGCATTGGCGAAGAAGCTCTATATCAAGACCTATGGCTGCCAGATGAACGTGTACGATTCCGCCCGCATGGCGGACGTCCTGGCGCCCCTGGGCTATGGCCCGGCCGAATCGCCGGCCGAAGCCGACATGGTCATCCTCAACACCTGCCATATCCGCGAGAAGGCCTCGGAGAAGGTGTTCTCCGAGCTCGGCCGCCTGCGCGCGGCGCGCGACGAACGCCGCGCCGCCGGCGGCGACATGATCATCGCGGTCGCCGGCTGCGTCGCCCAGGCGGAGGGCGCCGAGATCCTGCGCCGCGCGCCGGCGGTCGACATCGTGCTCGGGCCGCAGACCTATCACCGCCTGCCGGAGATGGTGGCGCGCGCCACCCGCGCGGCCGGCACCGGCGACGCCCGCAGGGGACGCGGCATCCTCGACACCGACTTTCCGGCGGAATCCAAGTTCGATCACCTGCCGGCCTCGGCGGAGCCCGCGGGAATCGCCGCCTTCCTTGCCATCCAGGAAGGTTGCGACAAGTTCTGCACCTTCTGCGTGGTGCCCTATACCCGCGGCGCCGAGTTCTCGCGCCCGGTGGCGCAGATCGAGGCCGAGGCGCGGCGCCTGGTCGCTGCGGGCGCGCGCGAGATCACGCTGCTGGGCCAGAACGTCAACGCCTATCACGGGCTCGCACCGGACGGCGCCGAATGGGGCCTGGCGCGGCTGGTGCGCCATCTGGCCGCGCGCGTCGATGGGCTGGCGCGTATCCGCTACACCACCTCGCATCCGCGCGACATGGACGACGACCTGATCGCGGCGCATGGCGAGCTGCCCCAGCTGATGCCGTTCCTGCACCTGCCGGTGCAGTCGGGATCGGACCGCGTGCTGGAGGCGATGAACCGCCAGCACAAGGCCGCGCACTTCCGCGAGATCGTCGCCCGGCTGCGTGCGGCGCGCCCCGACATCGCGCTTTCCTCCGATTTCATCGTCGGCTTTCCCGGCGAGAGCGAGGCTGATTTCCAGCGGACCCTGGACCTGGTCGAGGAGATCGGCTTCGCCCAGGCGTTCTCCTTCAAATACTCCGTGCGCCCCGGCACGCCGGCGGCGCTGATGGAGCACCAGGTGCCGGAGCCGGTGAAGGACGAGCGCCTGTGGCGCCTGCAGGAAGTCCTCAATCGCCAGCAGGTGGAGTTCAACCGCGCCATGATCGGCCGCGTGCTGCCCGTCCTGCTGGAGAAGCCCGGCAAGCGCCCAGGCCAGATCGTCGGCCGCTCGCCCTATCTGCAGGCCGTCCACACCCAGGCCGACGCGTCGGAGATCGGCCGCGTCGTCGATCTCAGCATCGACGGCATCGGCCATTTCAGCCTGTCCGGCGTCCGCGCCGCCATCGCATCGCCCCAGTCATCGCAACCCGCATTTCCGCAAGAGGCCGTTGCTTGAGCTATCATCCGCTTGGTCACGTCGCTCCGCCGGTGCACCTGCAATTCGACGACAACCGGCTGCTGCCGCTGCTGTTCGGCGAGCATGACCAGCACCTGGCGCGGATCGAGCGCGAGCTCGGCGTCTCCATGGTCTCGCGCGGCAACCAGCTGGTCATCTCCGGCAGCGAAGGCGGCGTCGCCACGGCGAAGCAGATCGTCACCTCGCTCTACCAGCGCCTGAAGCGCGGCATGGACGTGGGCAAGCACGAGGTCGACGCCGCCATCCGCTGGTCGCGCCAGGGCGAGGAGCGCGCCGATGACGGCGCCGAGCCCAACCTGTTCGGCGCCAGCACCGGCGACGGCACCTCGATCAAGACCCAGAAGCGGCTGATCACGCCGCGTTCGGCGGCGCAGGCGCGCTACATCCGCCTGCTGCACGAGCGCGAGCTGGTCTTCGGGATCGGCCCGGCCGGCACCGGCAAGACATATCTCGCCGTGGCGGTCGCCGTCGCCATGCTGGCCAAGGGCAGCGTCGACCGCATCGTGCTGTCGCGCCCGGCGGTCGAGGCCGGCGAGCGCCTGGGCTTCCTGCCCGGCGACCTCAAGGACAAGGTCGACCCCTATCTGCGCCCGCTCTACGACGCGTTGCACGACATGATGCCGGGCGAGCAGGTGATCAAGCGGCTGTCGACCGGCGAGATCGAGGTGGCGCCGCTCGCCTTCATGCGCGGCCGCACGCTGGCGAATTCCTACGTCATCCTCGACGAGGCGCAGAACACCTCGCCGATGCAGATGAAGATGTTTCTGACCCGCCTCGGCGAGAACTCGCGCATGGCGGTGACCGGCGACCTGACCCAGATCGACCTGCCGCCGGGGCAGAAATCCGGCCTCAAGGACGCGCTGGAGGCGACCGACGGCGTTGAGGAGATCGGCCGCGTGCGCTTCTCCGAGCGCGACGTCGTGCGCCACCATCTGGTGGCCAAGATCGTCTCCGCCTATGACGCGCGCGACCGCAAGCGCAACCGGAAGCCGACGGCGAACGAGGACGCGGCCGGCGGCGACGGCGAGGCGGGCCGCAAGGACGGCGAGGCCGCCGACTGACCGCCATGCCTGTTCCCTCGCGCCCAGCTTCCGCAAGCCGTGAATCCGCCAGTCCAGGCCGACCTCGTCTTTCCATCGCCGTCGCCGAGCCCGACCCGAGCTGGTCCAAGCTGGCGCCGGACGCGCCCAAGGTGCTGCGCCGCGCGGCGCGCCGTGCCTTCGCCACAGCCGCCAAGGCCGGCTGGCGCGGATCGCGCGTGGGCCACGAGGTCTCGTTCATGCTCACCAGCGACCGCCGCATGCGCACGCTGAACCGCACCTGGCGCGGCAAGGACAAGCCGACCAACGTGCTGTCCTTCGCCGCGCTCGACGGCGCGCGTCCGAAGCCGGGCCAACCCTGGCTGCTGGGCGACGTGGTGCTGGCCTCCGGCGTCATCGCGCGCGAGGCCCGGGACCAGGCGAAGGCTCTGGAAGACCATCTGAGCCACATGGCGGTGCACGGCATGCTGCACCTGCTGGGCTATGACCACGAGAAGAACCGCGACGCCGAGATCATGGAAGCGCTGGAAATCGCCGCGCTGGCCGGGCTCGGCATCGCCAGCCCCTATGAGAGCCGCCCATGACCGATCTTTCCTCCGCCCGCAAGGATCGCGCCGATACCGGTGCCGATGAGCGGCAGAAGAAGGGCCTGCGCGGCCTGTTCCGTTTCCTGCGCCGGCGCACCGGCGAAGCCGCCCTGCGCGAGGCGATCGAGGAGCTGATCGAGGAAAGCGAGACCGCCGACGCCGAGCAGCCGCAGACCGGCGAATCCTCGCTGCTGCTCAACATCCTGAAGCTGGGCGAGAAGACCGCCTACGACGTGATGACCCCGCGCGTCGACATCCAGGCGGTGCCCGAGACGATCGACTTCAAGGGCCTGATCGAGGCGGTGCGCGAGCAGGGCCATTCGCGCGTGCCGATCTATCGCGCCAATCTCGACGACATCGTCGGCGTGGTCCACATCAAGGACGTGCTGCCCTATACGTTCGAGCCGCAGAGCTTCGACTTGCAGAAGATCATGCGCGCGCCGATGTTCGTGGCGCCGTCGATCCGCGTGCTCGACCTGCTGCTGCAGATGCGCCTGTCGCGCGCCCACATCGCGCTGGTGGTCGACGAGTTCGGCGGCATCGACGGCCTGGTCACCATCGAGGACCTGGTCGAGGAGGTGATCGGCGAGATCGAGGACGAGCACGACGTGGTGCGCGGCCCCAGCCTGGTGCAGCGCCCCGACGGCACGTTCCTCGCCAGCGCGCGCACCACCATCGAGGATTTCGAATCCAAGGTCGGCCCGGTGCTGACCGACGAGGAGCGCGCCGAAGACATCGATACGCTGGGCGGCCTCGTGATGTCGCTGACCGACCGCGTGCCGTCGCGCGGCGAACTGGTGACGCATCCCTCCGGCATCGTTTTCGAGGTCATTGACGCGGATCCGCGGCGCATCAAGCGGCTGCGCGTGCGCAACGCCAAGGCGCTGGCCGCGCCGGCACCGCGCGCGTGACGGCGGCCGCGACCCGCCCGCCGGCCCCGGCCGTCTCCCGGGCGGCGTCGGCGCCGGCGACCGCAGGCGGATTCGCCGGCGCCTGCCAGGGCTGGTGGCTGCGGCAGCCGCGCCCGCTGCGCTGGCTGGCCCTGATGGCGCTCGGCGCGATTGCGGCTCTCGCCTTCGCGCCGGTCAACGCCTTGCCGTGTTTCGCCGTGGGCTTCGTCGGCCTGATCTGGGCGGCCGAGACCGCCGGCGGCCGGCGCGCCGCTTTCGCCATCGGCTGGTGGTGGGGCTTCGGCCATTTCCTCGGCGGGCTGTTCTGGATCGCCAATTCGTTCCTGATCGATCCGGTGCGCTTCGGCTGGATGGTGCCGCCGGTGATTGCCGGCCTTGCCGCGTTCCTCGCGCTCTATCCGGGCCTGGCCGTCGCGCTGGCGCAGGTTCGCGCTGCGCCGCCGTTGGCGCGGGTGCTGTTTCTGTCCGCGTCCTGGGTGCTGGCCGAATGGCTGCGCGGCCACCTGATGACCGGCTTCCCGTGGAATCTCGCCGCCTATGTCTGGAATGTTTCCGCGCCGATGATGCAATCGGCGAGCGTGTGGGGCAGCTGGGGCCTGAGCCTGCTCACCATCCTGCTCGCCGGCCTGCTGTCGCTGATGGGGCGCGGCGACCGCCGGCTCAGCCTGCGGGCGGGAATCGCTTTCCTCGCCATGACCGTGGCGCTCTACGGCTTCGGCGCCTGGCGCCTCGACCACGCAACGACTGCCGATACGGGCAAGGTCCTGCGCCTGATCCAGGGCAATATCGGCCAGGTCGAGAAGCTGACCGGGGCGCATCGCGACCAGCATGTGGCGCAGCATCTGCGCCTGAGCGTGGCGACACCGGGGCTGGAAAAGGTCGCCGCGGTGATCTGGCCGGAGACCGCCGTCACCATGTTCCTGGACCATGCGCCGGATTGGCGGCAATACGTCGCCGGCGCCGCGCCGCCGGGCGGCTATCTCATCACCGGAACCTTGCGCGGCGAGCCCGCCGAGGGCGAGATCGAGCGGTACTGGAACTCGCTCGCCGTGCTCGATCCGACCGGCCGCATCGTCGGCACCGCCGACAAGTTCCATTTGGTCCCGCTCGGCGAATACGTGCCGTTGTCGGAGATACTCGGCGGTTTCATCGACAAGCTGACGTCGGGCGCCGGGAATTTCTCGGCAGGTCCCGGGCCGACGACGGTGCATGTCGACGGCCTGCCGCCGTTCTCGCCGCTGATCTGCTACGAGGTGATCTTTCCCGGCGCCGTGCTCGATCCCGCCGACCGGCCGGCCTGGCTGCTCAACGTGACCAATGACGGATGGTTCGGCAATTCGCCCGGCCCCTACCAGCATCTCGCCAGCGCGCGGTTCCGCGCCGTCGAGGAAGGCCTGCCGCTGGCGCGCGCGGCGAACACCGGCATCACCGCGATGGTCGATCCCTATGGCCGCGTGACCGCGGCCTTGCCGTTGGGAACCGAAGGTGCCCTCGATGCATTGCTTCCCGATGCTTTGGATTTGACGCTGTTTGCGCGCATCGGATTGGCAGCACCGATCGTTCTCGTCATGCTGTCGATCGTGGGAGGCGTCGTGGTGATGCGGCGGAGCGCAGCCGGCGCGCGGTGACAATCTCGGTCACAGCATATACTCCTACAATCGAATTTGTGCGCCTCCTATCGTTGCGTGCAGGGTTGTCGAATCTGGAAAAAGCAGGATTATAGCAACCCTGCAGTCCTTTAGATGAGTTGATAGACATGGCGCGACCACGCAAAT
>JBGAGP010000069.1:0-25015 GCA_044226685.1 Dongiaceae bacterium | reverse complement strand
GTTGTCCGGCGACATCGCACCCGCGCTCACCTTCGAGGTGTTCGAGGACATGAAGAACCTGCTCCTCTTCGACCCCGTGCACGAGGTCGACGAGGTCAAGGGCTGGCCGGCGCTGCCGAACGGCGCCTGAACGGCAGCCTCGCCGCGATCCAGGATCGCGCCGCCCAGGCGCCGCGCGCCAAGGCGCTCTCGTGCTGCGGCGGACCGAAGCGGATGCACAGATCCCTGATGGCAAGCTTGCGGTCGGTACGGACGAGCAACGTGTCGACGCCCCGCGTCGACATCAGGCAGGCCGGGAATCGCAGCACGGCGGTGTAGCGGATTCGCCCCCCGAGCTTGCGACTGGCCTGCGCCACCGGCACCATGCCCACGATCAGGTCCTGCGACATGATCCGCAGCCGGCTGTGCCGGCCGGCATGCCAGGCGCGGAAGCTAATCTCGACGCGCATGCGCGCGAAGGGATTGCGCTCGGCCGGAACCGGAACCTGCAGCTTCGCGTCGCGCCCGAGCGACGGAATCCGCACGATGGCAGGAGCCTGCGCCGTCGCATTGCCCGCCGGAACGGGCCGGGCGCGCGCCATGCGCATCGCGCGCGCCGCGGCGACGACGCGGAACGCGCCGATCGCATCCTCGCTCGACGGGTTGTAGCGCGTGGCGCGGGTCTCGAATTCCACCTCATAGGCCCTGCCGAGCGGCCGCGTCAGTTCTGCCAGCACCGCGTCCGGCACCGGGCATTGCAGCCGCTCCCGCAGCAGCAGCAAAGGGGATGCGACGAACAGCTCGATGCGGCGGAAACCGGCTTCCCGCAGGAACAGGTCCCAGTCGATTTCGCCGGCGCGGATGAAGGCATGCATGTCCAGCGCCCAATGCGCCGGATGCGGCAGGTGATTGAACAGAACCGCCTGGCTCAGCGTGACGATCGCCTGGTCGGTGCGGCTCGGGCACAGCAGGTCGATGCCATGAAAGCTGGCGCGCTGCGCCCGCTCCCAGAAACCGAGGTCCTGGCCGATGCACTGGTTCTGGCGGATGGCGAAGCGATGCAGGTCGAACTCGCCGCCGGCGCGCGAATTTGGCCCGGTCAGCCCGACGGCATGCGACTTCAACCGGGTGATCCGGTCATTGTCCTTCGGATCGCGCCGCCAGCCCGCGTCATAGACCACCTCGAGCGTGCGCTCCCAGTCGTCAGGATGGACCAGCACGTCGATGTCGCGTACCGCGCGCTCCTTTGCCACGCCTGGATCGCTGGCAAGTCGAGCCGCCCCCTTGATCAGCATCTGGCGAATGCCGGCGGCCTGCAGGGTGGCCAGCAGCGGACGCGTGGCGGCGAGCGTGATCTGGTTCACCGCCCAGATGTAGCGTCGCATCCCTTCCAGCCGCGGATCGAGCGGCAGATCCGGCTCGATCTCGCGGATCCGGCCGGCCACCGCTGCGAGCAGCCGGACGTCGGCGTGGTCGGCCGCGGCCAGATCGTTCTCGGCACGCCATTGCCGCCAAGCCTGCCGCGCCGCGTCCGGGTCGGCCAGCGCCGCGATCAACAGGCGTATCTGTCCTTCCGGCGGCCAATGACGCCGGAGCAATTCTTGCACCAAAGACCCTCCCCCGGTCGCGGCTAATATCTGCGCCGCGCTGCTATCGTGACCATAACGGTCACATTACCGGTGGGCAACGGCGCCGGGCTTTCCCTCCGTCACGGCCAATCCCGGCAGCGACAATCGTCGCGTTGCGCGACGGCTAGGGGTTCTTGCCCATCTTCCCGTTCTGGCGACCATTGACGTAGCTCTTGTTGCGCTTTGGCTTAGGCGTGATCTCCATACCGGCGCAAGCTGCCAGCGATGCGCCGGCGAGCGCCAGCGCGGCGCCGGCAAACAGTTTCATCGCGTGACGGCGAGTCGATTGCCGCGGCGTGACAGCGCTCGAATCGTGACCGTTGTGTTGCACGTCAGCCTCTCTTGCATCGGTTGCGTTGGCTGACATGTGGGCTCGGCGTCGCGCCACGCAATGCGCGTGCGGCGCAACTGCGCCTTGCGCGGCAGGCCTTCTGTGAAATGCGGATTCTGCCGAGGGCGTGGGTCGACAGTCGCCTGTTCTAGCGGAACTGCGCGACGCGCCGCGCCGTCTCCGGATCAAGGAAGCCGCGCACCGTCGCCGCCGTCTCCGCCGCCATCGCCGCAGCGAGCCCGCCGCCATCGCGCCGCGCGAAAATGCGGCGCAGGTCACGCACCGGTCCCGGTGGCAACGCGGCGATGCGCTTGGCCAGCGCCACTGCCTGCGGCATCAACGCGGCATCCGGCACGACTTCTTTCACCAGGCCCCATTCCTTGGCCTCACGCGCATCGAACTTCTCGCCGAACAGGATCATCTCGCGGGCGCGCTGCAACCCGACCAGGCGTGGCAGCAGCTCCGTCACGCCACCGGTGACGAACAGGCCCCAGCTCACCTCGGGGAAGAAGAAGCGCGTGCCTTCGGCGGCGAGCGCGAAGTCGCAATTGATCACCCATTCCAGGCCGCCGCCCACCGCCCAGCCGCGAATGGCGCCGACGATGGGCGTATCGCCCAGCAGCATGGCGCGGGTCACGTCCTGGATGCGTTCGACATAGGCCGTGGTCTCGGCCTCGCCGGTGGCCTGGGTCTCGAATTCCTTGAGATCGTCGCCGGAGCAGAAGGCGCGGCCCTCGCCGGTCAATACGATGGCACGGATATCCGGATCGCGATCGGCAGCGGTGATCGCCTCCACCAGATCGTCGAGCAGCGCCGGCACGATGGCGTTCAGCCGCTGGGGCCGGTTGAGCGAAACGCGCCGCACCCCATCGCCAAGATTCTCGCTCAGAACCGTCCCGGTCATGCCGTGTCCTTTCTGCTCACCCGCCCCTGATTACCCGCCCCGAATTACCCGGCGGGTCTTGCCCTCGGTGCGCGGCAAGGCGCCGAAGGGCAGCAGGGTCACCTTCGCCGTCACGCCGATGTCGCGCTTGATCCGCGTCTCGATCGCCTGCGCCAGCCCGCTTTCCGCGGCTGCGGCCAATTCCGCCTCGACCGGCAGCGCGTCATAGGGGCCGCCGCCTGCCAGGACGATGCGGTATTCGCCGGACAGCGCGCGAAACTGCCCCAGCACGGCGGCAACCTGGGTCGGGAACACGTTGATGCCGCGCACCACGATCATGTCGTCGGCGCGGCCGATGACGCGAAAGCGCGGCGCGCTGCGGCCGCAGGCGGCACGGCCGGTGCCGGTCAGCAGGATGATGTCGCCGGTGCGGAAGCGCACCAGCGGCTGGCATTCGCGGCTGACATGGGTCAGCACCAGTTCGCCGCGTTCGCCGTCGCGCCAGGGCAGCGTTGCGCCGCTCGCCGGCTCGATCAGTTCCGGATGCAGTACGTCGAGGGCCATGAAATGCAGGTCGTTGTCGATCTCGCTCTGGCCCGCGAGGTTGCAGAACACGTCGGTGACGCCGTAGTTCGAATTGCGCGCCCGGAAGCCCCAGGTCTCCTCCAGCCGGCGGCGGAATTCCGGGTTGTCCAATCCCGCCTCGCCGCCGAACAGGCCCAGCTTCAGGCCGAGGTCGCGCGGCCGGAGGTCCGGGAAATCCTCGGCCATCACCTGCTCGAGCACCGCCGGATAGGAGGGCGTGCAGGAGATCGCGGTGATGCCGAGCTCGCGGATGGTTCGGATCAGCAGGCGGGTGTCGCCGACGCCGAACGGCACCACCGTGGCGCCGGTCGCCTCCAGCGTGGTGTGGTCGGTGAAGCCGCCCATCCACAGGCGGTAGTTGAGGCAATGCACCACGCGATGACCGGGGCCAAGGCCGCTCGCTGCCTGCGCCCGGCCGCCGACGATGGCGGTCTCCAGCGCATCGCGCGCCGACAGCGCCAGGTTCATCGCCGTGCCGGTGGTGCCCGAGGTGCGATGCACGCGCGCGATGCTGGCCGGCGCCGCCGCCAGGTAGTCGCCGAAGGGCGGGTGCAGGCGCTGGCTCTCGCGCAGCATCTCCTTGTCGATCAGCGGCAGTTCGGCCAGCCGATTTCGCGGCGACATAGTCGCGCTGCCGCTCCCACAGCTTCTGGCGGTGTGCCGCCAGGGCCGGAAGGTCAGCGAACTCGGCGCGGTCTAGGAGCATCCCAGCTTCGGTCCTCGGCGCCGCACGGCTTTCGGAAAAATGATACTAATGTCATTTACGCGCCGGGCCGGGCTGTGTCAATCTGCGGCATGACTTCCCGCATCGCCTCCGCGCGGAAAACAATCCGCCCCGCCACAGCGCCGGCGGCGCGCGATTTCGCCGCGACCCTGCTCGCGGCCGCCGCGGCGCCCGACCTGCGCAAGGTGGAGCGCACGCGGCTGCGCCTGCTGGCGAGCTGCGCGCGCCTGCTGGCCGGCGGCGCCGAGCCGGCCGAGCTGACCGTCGCCGACATCGTCGCCGCGGCGGAGGTCGCCCATGGCACCTTCTATCGATATTTCCAGGATGTGCGGGCGGCGATCGAGGCCCTGATCGCCGATTTCGCACGCTTCCTGCGCGACGAGCTCGCCAATGCCCGCGACGGCGCCACCGGGTCACGCGAACGGGTGCGCGGCGCCACCCTCGCCTATACCCGCGCCTTCCGCGCCAATGCCGGCCTGATGCGCTGCCTGATCGCCCTGGGCCGCGAGGATACCGCCTTCGCCCGCGCCTTCCAGGAACTGAACCAAGGCTGGAACCGCCGCATGGCGGCGGCGATCGCGCGCCACCGCGCCGGGCAATCCGCCAGGCCCGCGAGTGTCGAGGCGCTGCTGCCGACGGCCTATGCGCTGGGTGGAATGATCGACGAGTTCCTGACCCAGCTCTACCTGCGGCGGGATCCGGCCCTGGCGCGCCTCGCCAAGGACGAGGAAGCGGTGGCCGATCTGCTGACTGAGCTGTGGTGCCTCGGCGCCTATGGCAGGCTGCCGGCGGGTGGACGGTAGATCCGGCCGCTACGCCGCCGCCAGGAACGGCACCATGTCCAGCTTGCCGGATTTCTCGATCACCAGCATCTGGCTCGGCGGCACCTCGCGCCAGGCGAAGCAGGCCTCCGCGTTGTCGTCGTCGAGCGGCTCGGACACCACCATCACATGATCGCCACGTCGCACGTGATAAAGCGTCGGCGGCACGTCGCTGCTCGAATGGCGGATCGCGTAGATGGTCTCGCCGTCGCTCAGCACGGCGGTGAACTTGAACGGCTCGTTGACGCCCTCCGCCTGGCCCAGGCGCTCGATCTTGCCGACGCAGCGCGACAGCGCGCCGATCGGGTCCTGCTCCAGCCCTTCGCTGAACAGCAGATAGAAGATGAGTTCGCTATCGGTGGTGCCGACCCGGGCGCAGTAGTATTTGTCGTCGATCATCGCCTCCAGCTTGCGCCGGATGCGCTCATAGCCGCCGATCTGGCCGTTATGCATGAACAGCCAGTTGCCGTGCGAGAACGGGTGGCAGTTGGCGCGCGACGTCGCCGTTCCGGTCGAAGCCCGCACATGCGCCAGGAACAGGCCGGAACGGATCTGGTGCGACAGGCTCTTGAGGTTCTGGTCGTTCCAGGCGGGCAGGATGTCGCGATAGACGCCGGGCTGCGGCCGCTCGCCGTACCAGCCGATGCCGAAGCCGTCGCCATTGGTGGTGACGTGGCTGTGCCGCGCGCGGAGGCTCTGGCTGATCAGCGAGTTCTTCGGCTCGAACAGCACCTTGTCGAGATAGATCGGCTCGCCGCAATAGGTCAGCCAGCGACACATAACCCGCTCCTTTGCCCTGCTTCGGCGCCCGTCGGCCGGAATCGCCGGCGCGCCGATAGCCTGGATTGACCAGATTCAGTCTGGCCCGGCAAGAATTAACGTTCGGGAAATGTGAAATAGGTCACTCTTTCCCGTCATTTGAGCCGGCGTGACGGCCGCTGGCACAACGATTGCTTCCCTCAAGGGTCATGAAGCAGAGGACTGCACTTCTTGCCGGGCTGTTCGCCGCCGTCATTGCGGCGGTCCTGGGCGGCTGCACCCCCACCTCCCTGGTGGCGACGCCGGATATCGTCATGAAATCCGCGGTGCCGCCGGGCATCCTCGCGCCTTGTGTCGCCACCGAGCTTGGCCGCCAGATGCGCGATCCCCGGCCCAAACTGGTGGCCTATCGCGGCATTCACGAGATTTCCGTGACCTCGCCGCGCGGCGACCTGCTGGCCTTCATGACGGTGGAGGCGGACTGGTCGACCGGCTCCATCGTCAGCTTCTACGACGGCGATCTCTATTGGCCCAATCGCACCACCAGCGGCATGTTCCCCGACGTGGCGCGGGACAACTGGCACCGGGCGGAAAATGCCGTCCTGGCCTGCCAGCCGGAGACCGCCGCCAGGCCCGCTGCCCCCGCCAACCCGGTCATGCCCGCCCCGCCGGCCGTGCCGGTCTCGAAGGTGAGCCCCGCCCCGGCGCCCAAGCCCCTGGCCCCGCTGCAGCTCGGCACGCCGACCACGCCCGCCCCCTAAGTCTGCGGAAATCCGGGAATTTTTGCCGCCGGCCGGCCCCGCGCCGGGGTTTTAGGCTTGCTTTTTAGGCCGGATTTTGGGAAGCCCTTGCGCGCCATCCAGCGGCCGGCCCCGTCCTATGCGGGCGGCCGCCTGCGTGCCCGTAGCTCAGCGGCAGAGCATCTGACTTTTAATCAGAGGGTCGCGGGTTCGATCCCCGCCGGGCACGCCATTTTCCTCGGCCGCGACTGCGACGACGTCGGAGCGCGGTGGCTGGTATATACTCCCCGTACCGGCCATCACGCGGCACAGCGCCATGGACGCCATTCCTCCGGATCTCGGCGACGATATCCGCTATTTGCGGCGCGAGGATCTGACCTCGGCGGTGATCAAATCGGTGCTCGCCTTCTACGATGCCCACAAGGGTGCCGGCGGAATGCTGGCGAAGGACGCGGTCGACCCCTTCGTGCTGAAGCCGTTCCTGCCTTATTTCACCATCTCCGAGTTCCACGAGGACCCGTTCCGGCTGCGCTACCGTCTGGTCGGCACCGAGATCGTGCGTTTCGTGCGGCGCGATTTTACCGGGGTATGGCTGCATGAAAGCGGATGGCCGGACGACATCATCGCCCTCAACGTAGGCCTCTACCATTACGTCTACGCGACTCGCCGGCCGCTTTTCGGGCTTTCCACCGTCGACTGGGACGGCCGCAGCTCCTACCGTTTCGAATGGGCCGTGCTGCCGCTCAGCACCGACGGCGTCCGCGCCACGCATTGCCTGGGCATCGACGACTATTCGCAGATCGCCTCCAAGTCGCCGATCCCGCTCAATCCGGGTTGAGCCCGCACGACGCGGCGCTTCAGGCCCAGCGGAAAATGACGAAGCCGTAGACCAGCGAGATCGCCAGCGGGCCCCAGAGCGGCGTGCCGACGAAGCCGAGCCAGGCCAGGAAGATGAAGGCGCTGCCCAGCAGCGTGATGAACAGGCGGTCGCCGCGCGTGGTCTCGAGGCCGAGGATGCCATGGCGCGGCCCGCCGCCGGGGGATTTCACCTCCCAGATCGACATGGCGACGAGGCAGGCCAGGATGAAGACGAAAAAGGCCGCGGTCTGCCAGGTCCAGGCCATCCAGGAGACGAGAGAGGTGCCGTCCATCGCGTCCCTCCTCTACTCAGACGCGTCCAAGGGCGAAGCCCTTGGCGATGTAATTGCGCACGAAATAGATCACCACCGCGCCGGGGATCAAGGTCAGCGATCCCGCCGCCGCCAGCAGGCCAAGCTGATAGCCCGAGGTGCTCGCGGTCTTGGTCATCAGCGCCGCGATCGGCTTGGCGGCCACCGAGGTCAGGGTCTTGGCCAGCAGCAGCTCCACCCACGAGAACATGAAGCAGAAGAAGCAGGCGACGCCGATGCCGGCGGCGATGGTCGGCATGAAGATCTTGAAAAAGAACCGCCAGAACGAATAGCCGTCGACATAGGCGGTCTCGTCCAGCTCCTTCGGCACGCCCGACATGAAGCCTTCCAGGATCCACACCGCCAGCGGGATGTTGAACAGGGTGTGGGCCAGCGCCACCGCCCAGGGCGTGTCAAACAGGTTGACCGCGGAGTAGAGCTGATAGAACGGCAGCGCGAACACCGCCGGCGGCGCCATGCGATTGGTGAGCAGCCAGAAGAACAGGTGCTTGTCGCCGATGAAACGATAGCGCGAGAAGGCATAGGCCGCCGGCAGCGCCACCGCCACCGAGAGGACGGTATTGATCACCACGTATTCGAGCGAGGCGACATAGCCCATGTACCAGGTCGAATCCGTGAAGATCACTGCGTAATTGGCTAGGGTGAACTCCCGCGGCCAGAGCGTGAAGCCGCCGAGGATCTCGTTGGTCGACTTGAACGACATGGTGACCAGCCAATAAATCGGCAGCATCAGGAAAAGGATGTAGACGATGGGAACCAGGGATCGCTTGCGCATCACTTAGCCTCGTTCCTGGTCATGAGGGTGTAGAACAGCCAACTCAGCAGCAGGATGATCAGGAAATAGATCAGGGACATCGCCGCCGCCGGGCCGAGGTCGAACTGGCCAAGCGCGGTCTTCACCAGGTCGATCGACAGGAACGTCGTCGAGTTGCCCGGTCCGCCGCCGGTCAGCACGATCACCTCGGTGTAGATCATGAAGCTGTCCATGAAGCGCAGCAGAATGGCGATGGTCAGCACCCGGTTGAGCTTGGGCAGCTGGATGTAGCGGAACACCGACCAGGCGCTGGCGCCGTCGATCTTAGCCGCCTGGTAGTAATCGTTGGGGATCGAGACCAGGCCGGCATAGCACAGCAGCACCACCAGCGAGGTCCAGTGCCACACATCCATCAACACCACGGTGAACCAGGCGCTGAACGGCTGGCGCGTGTAGTTGAAGTCGAAGCCGAGCGCGTTCAACCCCTTTCCCATCAGGCCGATGTCGGGCAACGCGAAGATGTTCCACATCGCGCCGACCACGTTCCAGGGAATCAGCAAAGGCAGCGCCATGGTAACGAGGCAGACCGACACCAAGGCGCCCTTGCGCGGCATGGCGAGCGCGACGATCAGGCCGAGTGGCACCTCGATGAACAGAGCCAGGGCGGTGAACATGATCTGCCGCAGCAGCGCGTCATGGAAGCGCTCGGAATGCAGCACCTGCTCGAACCAGGTTACGCCCGCCCAGGTGAAGACGTTGTCGCCGAAGGTCTCCTGCACCGAGTAGTTGACCACCGTCATCAGCGGGATGATGGCGTTGAACGCCACCAGGATCACCACCGGGGCGACCAGAAACCAGGCTTTCTGGTTGAGCTGCTTGTTCATGGTTCCCTCACGCCACCAGCCAGCCGTCGCGGTAGAGATGCGTGTGCTGCGGATCGAAGCGCAGGTTCGCGCTGCCGCTCGGCACCGGCTGGCCCTCCGGCACCAGCAGCTTGATGCGGTGATCGCGGTGCCGTGTCTCGACGATGCGGTAGCGGCCGACATCGGCCACCTTGGTGACCTCCACCGGGATGCCGGCCGCATCGAAGCGAATGAACTCCGGCCGGATGCCGAGTTCCAGCCCGCCCTCGCCCGAAGGCGGTGTGCCGGCCGTCGCCACGCTCAGCCCCTGGAAGGTTGCGCGGCCGTTCTCCACCGCACAGGGCAGCACGTTCATGCCGGGCGAGCCGATGAAATGTCCGACGAAGGTATGGGCCGGCCGCTCGAACAGCTCGACCGGCGTGCCGATCTGCACCACCTCGCCCTTGTTCATCACCACCACCTTGTCGGCGAAGGTCAGCGCCTCGGTCTGGTCATGAGTGACGTAGATCATGGTGCGGCGGATGCGCAGGTGCAGCTCCTTCAACTTGGAGCGCAAGACCCATTTCAGATGCGGGTCGATGACCGTCAGCGGCTCGTCGAACATGATGACATTGACGTCGGAGCGCACCAGGCCACGACCGAGCGAGATCTTCTGCTTGCCGTCGGCGGTGAGGCCCGAGGCGCGCTTGTCGAGAGTCTGCGCAAGATCGAGCATGCCGGCGATTTCGCGCACCCGGCGGTCGACATCGGCCGCCGCCACGCCGCGGTTGCGCAACGGGAAGGCCAGGTTGTCGTAGACGGTCATGGTGTCGTAGACGACCGGGAACTGGAACACCTGGGCGATGTTGCGGTCTTCCGGCGTCGCCTTACTGATGTCGGCGTCATCGAACAGGATGCGGCCCTCGGTCGGATGCAACAGTCCGGAAATGAGATTGAGCAGGGTGGTCTTGCCGCAGCCCGACGGACCGAGCAGCGCATAGGCGCCGCCATCCTCGAGCTCGACGCTCAGCTGCTTCAGCGCCCAGTCGTCCGGCGCCTGTGGGTTGGCCATGTAGCTGTGGCGCAGATTGTCGAGGGTGATCCTGGCCATTATTCGCGCCCTCCGGCCAGCTTGCCGTCCGCGCCGAATAGGAAGCAGTGGGCGATGTCCATGAACACCCGCACCGTGGCGCCGACCTCGTAGGGGTGCACGCCATGCGATTGCGAGATCCAGGTGCTGCCGCCGAAATCGAAATGCAGCACGCTCTCGGACCCGCTGAGTTCCGCCACCAGCACCCGGCCCTCGACGCTGATCCCGTCGCCGCTCTGCTGGAACGGCGTCAGGTGATGGGCGCGGATGCCGAGGGTATAGGGCCCGTCCGGCACATTCGCCAGCCGTCCGACCGCCTGCCAGGACGTGCCATTGGCGAGCGCAATGCGGTTGCCGCTCTTGGTGACCTGCGCGGTATTGAGCGGCGGATCGGAAAACACCTGCGCGCTCAGCAGGTCGCTCGGCCGGCGGTAGATCTCCGCCGTCGGGCCGAACTGGGTCACCCGGCCCTCGTGCAGGGTCGCAGTATGCCCGCCGAACAGCAGCGCCTCGATCGGCTCGGTCG
This sequence comes from Dongiaceae bacterium, assembly GCA_044226685.1. Taxonomy (GTDB): domain Bacteria; phylum Pseudomonadota; class Alphaproteobacteria; order Dongiales; family Dongiaceae; genus Dongia_A. The sequence goes on along the minus strand of JBGAGP010000069.1, from coordinate 14,163 downwards.
TGGCGTAGACCACGATGCAGTGCCGGTCGGCGAACAGACGCGGCAGCTCGTCGCGCAATTCCTCGCGCAGCTTATAGTCGAGATTGGCCAGCGGCTCGTCCAGCAGGATCGTCTCGGAATCCTTGACCAGGGCGCGGGCGATCGCCGTGCGCTGCTGCTGGCCGCCGGAGAGCTCGGCTGGTCGCCGCTGCAGCATGGGCGTCAGGCGCAGAAGCTCCGCCGCCGCGCCCACACGCTGCTTGATCTTGGCATCGTCGTAGCCCGCCACGCGGAGCGGCGAGGCGATGTTCTCGTAGACCGACAGATGCGGGTAGTTGATGAACTGCTGGTAGACCATGGAGACGTTGCGCTTCTGCACCGCGACGCCGGTCACGTCGGCGCCCTTGAAATGCACGGTACCGCCGCTCGGCCGGTCGAGGCCGGCCATCAGCTGCATCAGCGTGGTCTTGCCGGCGAGCGTGGTGCCGAGCAGCACGTTGAAGCTGCCCTCCTCCAGGGTCAGGTCCGTCGGGTGGATGTGGATTTCACCCCCGACGTTCTTCGCCACTTGTTTCAGCTCGAGGCTCATGCCCGCCGCGCCGCCTTGATGTTTGCGAAGGATCCGGCGGTTCCCGAACTCACCCAGGAACCGCCGGAAGTGTAGAGCAACTCAAACGCAATCGCGAAGCGCTATTGCTTCGTCCAGCGCTTGATCAGCTCGTCATAGGCGATGGTCTCGCCTTGCGGCTTCTCGTTCTCCAGCTTGGCATGCGGGCCATCGGCCTTGCCGAGCCATTCGGACGGGTCCTTGGGCTCGTTTAGGCGCGGACCGCAGCCGCCATAGGTCTTGTTCGCCTCGTCGGCGGCCTGCATGCGGGCCATGATGTCATCCATCTGCTCCGCCAGGCGATCCATGGCTTGCTGGGGCGTGAAGGCGCCGGAGTTCACGTCACCGATGTTCTCCCACCAGAGCTGGGCGAGCTTCGGATAGTCGGGCACGTTGATGCCGGTCGGGGTCCAGTTCACGCGGTCCGGGGACCGGTAGAACTCGACCAGGCCGCCCAGCTTCGGCGCCCGCTCGGTGAACGACTTGTGCCGGATGGTGCTGTCACGAATGACCGTGAGGCCCACATGGCTCTTCTTCACGTCGACGGTCTTGGAAACGACGAACTGGGCATAGAGCCAGGCCGCCTTGCGCTGCTCCAGCGGAGTGGACTTGAACAGCGTCCAGGAGCCGGCGTCCTGATAGCCGAGCTTCTGGCCTTCCTTCCAGTACGGGCCGTGCGGCGACGGGGCCATGCGCCAGAGCGGATTGCCGTCGTCGTCCACCGTATTGTTGCCGTCCTTCTTCGGGGCCACCATCGACGCGGTGAAGGCGGTGTACCAGAAGATCTGCTGGGCGACGTTGCCCTGACTGAGCGCCGGCAGCGACTGATAGAAGTCGTAGTCGGCAGCGCCCGGAGGCGCGTATTTCCGCAGCCACTCGTCCCACTTGGCGATGGCGTAGACGGAGGCGGGACCGTTGGTCTCGCCGCCGCGGCTGACCGAGGCGCCCGCCGGATTGCAGGAATCCTTCTCCATGCGGATGCCCCACTCGTCGATCGGCCGGCCGTTCGGCAGGCCCGGCGAGCTGGCGCCCGCCATCGACAGCCAGGCGTCGGTCATGCGCCAGCCGAGGTCCGGCGCGCGCTTGCCGTAGTCCATGTGGCCATAGACGCGGACGCCGTCGATCTCCTTCACGTCGTTGGTGAAGAAGTCGGCGATGTCCTCATAGGCCGACCAGTTGACTGGAACGCCGAGCTCGTAGCCGTACTTCTTCTTGAACGCGGCCTTCAGGTCCTTGCGGTCGAACCAGTCCTTGCGGAACCAGTACAGGTTGGCAAACTGCTGGTCGGGCAGCTGCCAGAGCTTGCCGTCCGGTCCCGTCGTGAACGACTTGCCGATGAAGTCGTCGACGTCCAGCATCGGGTCGGTGACGTCCTTGCCCTCGCCCGCCATCCAGTCGGTCAGGTTCACCGCGCTTTGCAGGCGCGAATGGGTGCCGATGAGGTCCGAGTCGTTGATGTAGGCGTCGTAGAGGTTGCGGTTCGTCTGCATCTGGGTCTGCACCGCCTGCACCACTTCGCCTTCGCCAAGCAGCTGGTGGTTGACCTTGATGCCGGTGATTTCCTCGAAGGCCTTGGTCAGGACCTTCGATTCGTACTCGTGCGTCGGGATGGTTTCCGACAGCACGTTGATCTCCATGCCGGCGAAGGGCTTCGCCGCATCGATGAACCACTTCATCTCCTTCATCTGCTCGTCTTTCGAGAGCGTCGAAGGCTGGAACTCGGAGTCAATCCACTTCTGCGCCGCTGCCTCGTCCGCCAGTGCGGGTGCTACCCCCCACGCCAGCATCAGGACGGCCAACGACACGCTGTGACGTATCGCCATGATCGCTTCCTCCTCACGTGCGCTTTTCTCGGAAGTCCTGGCGTCCGACCGGAGCGCACTTTGCCGGCCGAGCGACCATACGCTTGCCCGTTAACCCCCGCGGGCGTTTTGCGCGGGTTCGTTCATCGGCGGCGCGGTGGGCGACCCCGCCGCCGATCTGCCCAGGTTCACCGGCGCGCCGGCTGCTCCGGGAAATCCTTCATGCCGTGGCTCCCATGCGGTTTGCACGGCTGACATTGGCGCGGCGCCCCTGCATCGCCGCGTCGATCGCCGCCGCCTGCTCCGCGCTGACCCGGAGGCCGAGCTTGCTGCGGCGCCACAGCACGTCTTCCGCGCGCTCGGCCCATTCCTCGCGCATCAGATAGTCGAGTTCCGCATCGGTGATGGTGGCGCCGTAGTCGCGACCCAGATCGGCGGCGCTGCGCGCGGCACCCAATATGTCCTTCGCCTTGGTGCCGTAGGCGCGCACCAGCCGGGAGGCGTGGGCGCGGGCCAGGAACGGATAGCGTTTGACCAGGCTGTCGACCTCGGCGGCGAAGCCGTCGGTGGGGAAATTCCCGCCCGGCAACGCCTCGCGCCCGGTCCAGCCCGTGCGCTCCGTTGCGCGCGCGTCGAGATGCGGCGCCAGTTTTTCCAGCGCATGCTCGGCCAGCCGGCGGAAGGTGGTGATCTTGCCGCCGAACACCGAGAGCAGCGCCGGCTTGCCGTCCTCGGCGTCCAGCACCAGCACGTAGTCGCGGGTCGCCGCCTGGGCGGCGCTGGCGCCGTCATCATAGAGTGGCCGCACGCCGGAATAGCTCCACACCACGTCGGTCGGCGCGATCTGCCTGCCGAAATAGGAATTGGCCAGGCCGCAGAGATAGTCGATCTCCGCCTGGCTCGCCTTGATGTCGCCGAGCGGGCCTTCGTAGTCCTGGTCGGTGGTGCCGATCAGGGTGAAGTCCTGCTCATAGGGAATGGCGAAAACGATGCGGCCGTCGGTGTTCTGGAAGATGTAGCAGCGGTCGTGCTCGTAGAGCTTCGGCACCACGATGTGCGACCCCTGCACCAGGCGCACCTTCGCCTTGTTCTCGGCCGGGCCGTCCTGCGTCACGTCGGAGAGCACGCGCGCGACCCAGGGCCCGCCGGCATTGACCAGGGCCTTGGCCCGGATCTCGTCCTTGGCGCCAGTCGCCAAGTCCTCGATCGTCAGCGTCCAGTGGTCGCCGGTGCGCCGGGCGTTGACGGCGCGGCAGCGGGTGCGGATCTCGGCCCCGCGCCGCGCGGCGTCGGCGGCGTTCAACACCACCAGGCGCGCATCCTCGACCCAGCAATCGGAATACTCGAAGGCCTTGGCGAACTCGCCCGGCTTCAGCGGCTTGCCGGCCGGATCGCGGGTGAGATCGAGCACCTTGGTCGCCGGCAGCTTCTTGCGGCCACCCAGATGGTCGTAGAGGAACAGGCCGAGGCGCAGCAGCCAGGCCGGCCGCAGCCCCTTGTGATGCGGCAGCACGAAGCGCAGCGGCCAGACGATGTGCGGCGCGACGCCCCAGAGCACCTCGCGTTCCTGCAGCGCCTCGCGCACCAGGCGGAACTCGTAATACTCGAGATAGCGCAGGCCGCCGTGGATCAGCTTGGTAGAGGCGGAGGACGTGCCGCTGGCGAGGTCGGATTGTTCGCAGAGAAAAACCGATAGACCGCGCCCGGCGGCGTCGCGGGCAATGCCGCAGCCATTGATGCCACCGCCGATGATGGCCAGGTCGAAAACCTTCGACAATCCGCCCCCTGACCGATGCGCGTCATGGCCTATGCCATTTGTGTTTCGCATCGAAGTTGAAGCGAAACATAAATGAGCGATCAGAGGTTCGCAACTAGGTTCATTCGAAAGAAATGAATGTTAATTTGAGGGTGATTCGCTTCCCGGAGTGCCGCCGGGGACGGTTTCGATGACCTCGACATTGTGCGCCGCACAGAGATCTCGCAGCTGCGGTGAAGTCAGTGAATCCGTAATAAATGTATGTATTTGAGAGAGATGGGCGATCTTCACCGGCGCGGCGCGCTCCAGCTTCAGCCGGTCGGCCACGAGAATCACTTTCCGTGCATTTTCGATAATCGCCTGGCTGACTTTCACTTCGCGATAATCGAAATCGAGCAGCGCGCCGTCCTCGTCGATCGCCGAGGCGCCGATCACCGCGGTATCGACCTTGAACTGGCGAATCAGGTCGACGGCGCTGGAACCCACCACCGCCCCGTCGCTGCGGCGGACGACGCCGCCGGCCACGATCACCTCGATCGTCGGGTGGCGGTACAGCAGCATGGCGACGTTGAGATTGTTGGTGATGACCAGCAATTCCTCATGCCCCATCAGGGCGCCGGCAACCTCTTCGGTGGTGGTGCCGATATTGATGAAGAGCGAGCTCTGGTTCGGCACCATCGCGGCGGCGGCCTTGCCGATGGCACGCTTCTCGTCCGCGGCGATGAAGCGGCGCGCCTCGTAGGCGAGGTTCTCGATGCCCGAGGCGACGACCGCGCCGCCATGCACCCGGTTCAGCAGCCGCCGGTCGCAGAGGTCGTTCAGGTCCTTGCGGATGGTCTGCGGCGTCACCTCGAAGCGCAGGGCGAGGTCGTCGACGCTGACCTTCCCCGCCGCGCGCGCCAGCGCCAAGATCTCGTTCTGCCGGTGGCTGAAATCCTGCATCCGCTCCCCCTTTGCGCCGGCAAGGCTAGCACAGGCCGGCGGGAAAGCTCCACTGCACAGCCGGGCGGGTCCGGCGGCTAGACCTGCCGCAGCGCCTCGAGCACCCGCGGGGAGACGAACGAGCTGACGTCACCGCCCAGGCGGTGGATCTCCTTCACGAAGCGGGAGGAGATGAACTGGCTGCGCTCCGAGGCCATCAGGAAGACGGTCTCGATGCCCGGATTGAGACGGGCGTTCATGCCGGTCATCTGGAATTCGTATTCGAAGTCGGAGACGGCGCGCAGGCCGCGGATGATCACCCGGGCGCCCATCTTCTCGGCGAAATGCATCAGCAGCGTGTCGAAGGTGACCACCTCGATGGCGGCGGACAGGCCGTTCTTGCCGTCGGCGATCTCGCCCTTAAGCAGCGCCGCGCGCTGCTCGACGGAGAAGATCGGGCCCTTGCCGGCGTTGACCGACACGGCGACGATCAGCTTGTCGACCAGGGTCGCCGCGCGGCGGATGATGTCGACATGGCCGTTGGTCACCGGGTCGAACGTGCCCGGATAGATGCCAATGCGCGGTTCGGCCATGTCCCGTCCCCTCGACCCGTTGCGCTACTTGCCGCCTTCGGGGACCGGCTCGCCCCCTGCCCCGCCATCGCCGCCGTCCTCGGCATTGCCGCCGTTTTCGTCGCCGCCGTTCTCTTCACCCAGGTCGCTGAGATGCGCCACCGCCACCACCGCCTCGCTCTCGGCGACGCGGAACACGGTGACGCCCTGGGTCTGGCGCCGGGCGATGCGGATGTCGTGCACCGGGCAGCGGATCAGCTGCCCGCCATCGGTGACCAGCATGATCTGGTCGGTCTCGGCGACCGGGAAGGACGCCACCACCGGGCCGTTGCGCGGCGTCACCTCGATATTGGCGACCCCCTGCCCACCGCGGCCGATGACACGATATTCATAGGCGGACGTGCGCTTGCCGAAGCCCTTCTCGGTGACGGTGAGGATGAATTCCTCCAGCACCTCAAGCTCGTTGAGGCGCTCCGGCGAGACGATCACGGCGGTGGAGTCCGTCGTCTCCTCCACGTCGTCGGCGGCGTCACCCAGGGCCCGGCGCTTGGCCATGGCGTAGCGCAGATAGGCGTCGCGCTCCTCGAGGTCAACCTCGACATGGCGCAGCACCGACATGGAGACGACCTTGTCGCCGTCCTCCAGCTTGATGCCGCGCACGCCGACGGAATCGCGGCCGGCGAAGACGCGCACGTCGGAGACGGCGAAGCGGATCGCCTTGCCGCTTTTGGCCGCCAGCAGGACGTCGTTGTCGGCGGTGCCGACGCCGACACCGATCAGCCGGTCGCCCTCGTCCAGCTTCATGGCGATCTTGCCGTTGGCCTTGACGTCGACGAAGTCGCTGAGCTCGTTGCGCCGCACATAGCCGCTTGCGGTCGCGAACATGATGTTGCTCTTCGACCACGCCGATTCGTCCTCGGGCAGCGGCAAGACCGTGGAGATGGTCTCGCCGGACTCGAGCGGCAGCAGGTTGATCAGCGCCTTGCCGCGCGCCTGCGGATTGCCGAGCGGCAGGCGGTAGACCTTCATCTTGTAGACCATGCCGCGGGTGGAGAAGAACAGCACCGGCGTATGGGTGTCGGCGACGAAGACCTGGGAGACGAAATCCTCCTCCCGCGTCGCCATGCCGGCGCGGCCCTTGCCGCCGCGGCGCTGGGCGCGATAGGTCGAGAGCGGCACGCGCTTGATGTAGCCGCCGTGGGTCACGGTGACGACCATGTCCTCGCGCTGGATCAGGTCCTCGATGTCCTGCTCGAACTCGAGCTCCTGGATCGTGGTCTTGCGCGGGCTGCCGAACTTCGACTTCATCTCCAGCATTTCGTCGCGCAGGATGCCGAGGCGCTTCGGCCGGCTGTCCAGCGTCTCCAGGCAATCGGCGATCTTGACCGCGTGCTCGCGCAGCTCGTCGGCGATCTTGTCGCGCTCCAGCCCGGTCAGGCGCTGCAGGCGGAGGTCCAGGATCGCCTTGGCCTGCGCCTCTGTCAGCTGGTAGGCGCGCGCCACGCCGTCGAGATCGGCCGGATCGTCGATCAGCTTGATCAGCGGCTTCACGTCCTCGGCCGGCCAGGTGCGGGCCAGCAGGCCTTCCTTCGCCGCCTGCGGGTTGGGCGCATGGCGGATGAGGGCGATGATCTCGTCCAGGTTGGCCACGGCAACCGCCAGGCCCATCATCGTGTGCGCCGTCTCGCGCGTCTTGCGCAGCTCATAGACCGTGCGCCGGGTGATGACCTCCTCGCGGAAGGCGATGAAGGCGGCGATCACCTGCTTCAGGTTCAGCAGCTCCGGCTTGCCGCCGTTGAGCGCCAGCATGTTGACGCCGAAGCTCGACTGCAGCGGCGTGAAGCGGAACAGCTGGTTCAGCACCACGTCGGCCACCGCGTCGCGCTTCAGCTCGATCACCACGCGCACGCCGTCGCGGTCGCTCTCGTCGCGCAGGTCGGCGATGCCCTCGATGATCTTCTCGCGCACCGTCTCGGCGATGCGCTCGATCATGCGCGCCTTGTTCACCTGGTACGGGATCTCGCTGACGATGATCGCCTCGCGGTCCTTGCGGATCTCCTCGATCGCGGTGCGGCCGCGGATCACGATGGACCCGCGCCCCAGGTGGAACGCCTCGCGGATGCCGTTGCGGCCGAGGATGATGCCGCCGGTCGGGAAATCCGGCCCCGGGATGTGCTCGATCAGCTGCTCGATGGTGATGTCGGGGTTCTCGAGATAGGCGCAGCAGGCGTCGATCACTTCCGACAGGTTGTGCGTCGGGATGTTGGTCGCCATGCCGACGGCGATGCCGCCGGCGCCGTTGACCAGCAGGTTCGGGAAGCGCGCGGGCAGCACCCGCGGCTCCTCCGATTTCTCGTCGTAGTTCGGCTGGAAATCGACGGTCTCCTTGTCGAGATCGTCGAGCAGCGCCTCGGCGGCCTTGGTCAGGCGCACCTCGGTGTAACGCATGGCCGCCGGCGGGTCGCCGTCCATCGAGCCGAAATTGCCCTGCCCGTCGATCAATGTGACGCGCATGGAGAAATCCTGCGCCATGCGCACCAGGGCGTCGTAGATCGACTGGTCGCCGTGGGGATGGAAATTACCCATCACGTCGCCGACCGCGCGCGCCGCCTTCTTGTAGGCGCTGCTGGAGGCGAAGCCGCCCTGGCTCATGCCGTAGAGGATGCGGCGGTGCACCGGCTTCAGGCCGTCGCGCACGTCGGGGAGCGCGCGGCTGACGATCACGCTCATCGCGTAATCGAGATAGGAGCGCCGCATCTCGTCTTCGATGGTGATCGGCGCGATGTCGAAACTGGGCGTAATGGGTGTGTCGGTCACTAGACTATGAGCTCAATTTTCGGGCTGGCGGAGGGGGCCGGGCCGGCCCCCGATTCCGGCTGTCGTTTGATAGCAGATTCGATACCCCGTCACAACCTTTCGCAGCTGCAAAAAACCCTATCCAAATCAATCTGTTATTGGGGGTTATCCAGCCTTGCCGCGCGCGCCCCGTCAGACCCGTTAACCGGGTCCTTTGGCGGGTCACAAAACGTCCCGAAAAAGGTGATGTCCGTCACCCAGGCGGCAGATTGCCGGAACCGGGTCCGCGATGCCCTCGACCAAGCGTCACGGAGCAGGCGCAGCGTGCGCCGCCGCGATCCGGAAACAAGGAGACCTGCCATGTCTATCCGCAAGCACATGTTGAGCGCAGCGGCGATCGCAGTCTTCGCCACCGCCAGCACCACCGGCGCCAGCGCCGGCGAAAACACGCCGAGCTCGGAATCGATCAAGCGCATCGAGCTTGGCCTGCCCCATGACGAGCTCGCCGCCGCGCTCGGCGCCCAGTACACGATCGAGGTCCTGCCCGACAACCTCGACTGGACCAACACCGTTCCGACCAAGCTGAGCGTGCCGTTCCATGTCCGGGTGGAGCCGAGCAAGCTGAAATGGGCGATCAAGAACGCCTTCATCATGCTCGGCGTCGCCCCGATCGAATCGGCCGGGATCGTCGGCGCCTGCTGCGGCAAGCTGACGTCGGTGGCACCGACCACCTATCCGCATGTTCTCTACCCCCACTCGGACGGTATGAACGAGGACGCCTGGTGGGAGGCCGATGTCGGCAACAACAGCTACGCGACCCGCGCGCGCAATGCCTGCCGCAACCTGCGCAAGGATTTGGAGCATCAGGGCCTGAGCCACGACGAGATCTTCAGCCAGGACCGTGCCACCACCCTGTCCGAGGAATTCCGCCTGGTCGCCCAGGTCCGCTACCAGAAGGTCATCCCCGCCGAGTTCGATTCCTCGGGTTATGGCCTGCCCGGCCAGCCCGGCGTCGCCGATACCTTCTGGATGCAGTCGCAGTCGGTCTGGATCGATGTGCAGGTCCTGTGCAAGAAGCGCGATGGGCTGGTGATCAACGTCAATCCCGACATCCAGCCCGGCCCGGACGACATCAGCATGGGCTTCCAGGTCAACCAGGCCGCGCTCGCCATCTCTCCCAAGCCGTACCAGGGCAAGTGCCCGGCCAAGATCCACCTCAACCCGACCATCGAGGCGACCGGCAAGGGCACGGTGAAATACCGCTTCGTCGACCAGCTCGGCAACCACTCGCAGACCTTCCAGGTGAAGTTCGACAAGCACGACGTGAAGTTCCTCGACCACGTCATCGAGATCGACGCGAAGGGCAAGCCGAAAGGTCTGGGTTTCGCCGTCGCGCAGCCGCAGGGCGGCGAGTTCGGCCTGACCGCGCCGAACGATCCGAACCTGGTGCAGGGCTATTTCAAGATGGAGGTGTTGTCGCCGCACGCGAAGGACTCGAACCTCGCCGACTATTCGGTGAAGTGCACGGTGAAGACCGGCAGCGACGACCTCGTCGCCCCGCCGGACACCATCAACCCGGTCGTGGTCGATGGCGGCCTGGTGGCCGGCCTGCCGGACCTGTTCGTCGAGGACGTGCTGGTGAACCCGCTGCTGCCCTACCGGGTGGTGGTCAAGATCACCAACAAGGGCCCGGTCGCCAGCAAGCCGACCAACATCAAGGCAATCCGCTGGACCGGCAATCTCAACTCCGTCAAGGGCACGCTGGTCCCCGCGATCCAGGCCGGCCAGTCGCAGGTCATCCAGGTGATGCTGAGCGGCACATATGACGGTGCCACCGGCCTTGACCTCAGCCTCGACGACCCGAACCGCATTTCGGAGCAGGATGAAAGCAACAACACCTACAAAGTGAAGTAGCGCGTCCCGCCGATCGGGCGCGCCAAGCGACCCCGCCGGCCGCAAGACCGGCGGGGTTGGCTTGTGTCCGTTCCCCGGCCGCTCCCTCCATTGACGCCCCGGCCCGCATCCATGATTGTTGCGTCATCAGGGAATCGGTGGGGCAGACACAATGGGCGCGGGGCGCAGCGGGGCTGAGACGATCTATGCGCTCGCCGAGCCCTGGTCGGTGCTGGCCATCGGCAATTTCATCACCGCCTGCTGCACGCGCAATTTCACCGCCCTACAGCTGCTGCGGTCGCCAATCCGCTGCGTCGGACGGCTCGAAGGCGGTCTGGCCACAATCGACGTTCCCATCTGGTTTCCCCTGCAGGACGCGATCCTGGAAGTCGCCGGCGGCGCCGTCTATTCCAAGCTGCGCGACCTGCCGCTCAATCCCAAGGCGCAGAAAATCTCCGACCAGGCGCAACGCATCCAGCTCGACCTGATCCGCGCCGCGCTGCCGGTCGCGGCGTTGCCGGTCGCGCTCACCTATTTCCCGTGGTTCCGCTTCCTGGCCGAGCCGGTCGGCTTCGACGCCGCCGGCAGGGTTGCCGCCTACATCGCCGGCTGTTTCCGCTATCTGCTGATCCGCAACGGCCTCACCGCCGCGGTGACCCAGGACGGCGACGGGTGCCGCATCGCCACCGCGGACGGCCTGGTCATCGACATCCAGGGCATGCAGGCGCTGAAAAGCCTCACCCTCACCCAGGATGTGCGCGCGAGCAGCTTCGACCTCGAAGCCAACCGCATCCAGGTCGACCGGCGCATGTTCCCCGCCGCCTACGAAGCCGGCGCCGAGATGCTGAAGACGCCCGACCGCCTCGCCAATGTCGAGATGACGGTGAGCGGCGATCACCTGATCCTCGTGCCGGGAAGGGGCGCCGCCCATGTTTAGACGCCCGGTGAAGCCCAGCGATCGCGACCCCGAGATCCTGATCGATTCCAAGCTCGACGCCACCGCCTATGTCGACACCTTCGGGCTGGAATGGCAGAGCTTCGACGGCTTCGTCGGCAAGGAGGTGATGTCGCATGGCCACCTGTTCGGCCGCTTCCTGCTGCCGCGCGATTTCCTCGCCGGCAAGAAGGTGGTCGATGTCGGCTGCGGCAATGGCCGCATCGGCCGCCTGGTGGCGCCATTGGCCGCGTCCTATACCGGCGTGGATTTGTCCGAGGCGCTCTATTCCTTCCCCAAATACACGCAGCGGCCGCCGGCCTTCTCGCTGGTGCGCGCTTCCGCCACCGACCTGCCGCTCGAGGATGGCTGCGCCGATGTCACCGTGTGCTGGGGCGTGCTGCACCATGTCGACGCGCCGGAGGCCGCCTTCGCCGAACTGGTGCGCGTCACCAGGCCCGGCGGCTCGATCCTGCTCTATGTCTACCCGGAGGTCTTCGACGTGCGGAAGAACCTCAACACCTATCTGCGCGGCCTGCCGCTGCACCGGGGCAAGGAGATCCTCGACGTGCTGTCGGACGGGCTCGACGAGTGGCGCGAGGTCGACCCGTTCTTCGCCGACATCCTGGCCGGCAACGTGCTGCTGAGCTTCAAGCATTCGAAGCCCTGGCAGAAGTTCCAGTGGTACGACGGCGTGACGCCGCGCTTCCACTGGTCGCTGGAGAAGCCGGTCGAGACCTTCGCCGCCAATCATGGCCTCAGGCTCGCCATGCACCGCCCCGGCTGCTTCCACCTCCAGGTGCCGGCGACCGCGCGCTAGCGGAGGGTCAAGCCGCCCGGTTCGGCAGCGACGCCGCCACGGCGTCCAGGATTTCGGCCGAGAACTTTGGATCGTCCACCGCGCGGGCCATGACCACGGCCCCCACCATCGCCGAGAAGGTCGCCAGCGCCGTCCGCCGCCGCGCCGCCGGCGTGCGGCCCGGCACCCAGCTGGCCAGCCGCGCCATCAACTGGCGCAGGCCTTCCGTCATCGCCCGCCGCACCGCCTTGTCCTGGCGCGCCACGTCGGAGCCGAGTGCGGCGATCAGGCAGCCATTGGCCGGCTTCTCGAGATGCGTCTCGCTCAGATAGGATTCGGCGATCGGCGCCAGCGGGTCCGCCGGCGATTCCGCCGCCAGCCGGTCCCATTTCTTCACCGAGTTCGCCAGTGCCAGGCCGCAGGCTTCCGCCACCAGGTCGTCCTTCGAGGCGAAATGGCCGTAGAAGCCGCCATGGGTCAGCCCGGCGCTCTTCATCAGATCGGCGACGCCGATGCCGTCGAAGCCGCGCTCCCGGAACAGCTTCGCCGCGGCCTCGACGATGCGCGCGCGATTCTCCGCCGCCTGCTCCCGGGTCACCCGCATCCTCATCTCCATCGCAAAGGGTCTTGACAAGATATATGATGCTCGTCATATAAGTCAATCATGACGATCATCATTTAAATTGCACGCCGCGCGGCATTGCGCGCCAACCATGTTTTCCCGCGAGGAACCCGATGCTCTCCCGCCTGCTCGCCCCTTTCCTCGCCCGCCGCGCGATCCACTACGGCTGGGTCGTCGCCGCGGTGACCTTCCTCACCATGCTGGTGACGGCCGGCGCCGTCGGCGCGCCGGGTGTGCTGCTGTTGCCCCTGCAGCGCGAGTTCGGCTGGGAGACGTCGCAGATCTCCGGTGCGCTGGCCATCCGCCTGCTGCTGTTCGGGCTGATGGGGCCCTTCGCCGCCGCGCTCATCAACCGCTTCGGCGTGCGGACGATGACGCTCTGCTCCCTCGCCCTGGTCAGCTGCGGGCTGGCGCTGTCGCTGGCGATGACCGAGGTGTGGCAGCTGATCCTGCTCTGGGGCGTTGTCGTCGGGCTCGGCACCGGCATGACCGCGCTGGTGCTCGGTGCCACCATCGCCACGCGCTGGTTCACCAAGCGGCGCGGCCTGGTGATCGGCCTGCTGACGGCGAGTTCGGCCACCGGGCAGCTGGTGTTCATGCCGCTGCTGTCGCTGATCTCGGAACATCTCGGCTGGCGCGTGGCGCTCACCACCCTCTGCCTGCTGCTCTGCGCCGTCGCTCTCGCGGTCCTCGCCCTGATGCGGGACCGGCCGGCGGATCTGGGCCTGGCGCCCTATGGCGAGAGTCCCGCCGCTCCGGCGCCGGCCGCGCTGCCCGCCGGCTCGGTCGCCTTCGCTGCCATCGATGCGCTGCGCCAGGCTGCGCGCACCCGCATCTTCTGGGTCCTGTTCGGCACATTCTTCGTCTGCGGCGCCAGCACCAATGGCCTGCTGCAGCCGTTCCTGATCCCCTTCTGCGTCGATATCGGCGTGCCGGAGGTGCGCGCGGCCGGGCTGCTCGCCCTCATCGGCGTGTTCGACTTCATCGGCACCGTGGCCTCGGGCTGGCTGTCCGACCGCTACGACAATCGCTGGCTGCTGTTCTGGTACTACGCCCTGCGCGGCCTGTCCCTGCTCTACCTGCCGCTGGCCGATGTGAGCTTCTACGGCCTGGCGCTGTTCGCCATGTTCTACGGCCTCGACTGGGTGGCGACGGTGCCGCCGACGGTGCGCTTGACCGCCGAGCGCTTCGGGCGCGAGCGCGCCAACCTGGTGTTCGGCTGGGTCTTCGCCGGCCACCAGCTCGGCGCGGCGGCGGCCGCCTTCGGCGCCGGCTGGTCGCGCAGCGAATTGCTCAGCTACGTGCCGGCCTTCCTGGTTTCCGGCTCGCTCTGCATCCTGGCCGCGTTCCTGATCCTCTCCGTCCGCAAGGTGGCGAAACCGGCACTCAGCCCGGCGGAATAGACCAGCCGCAATGGGGCATTTCGCCACTTTTTCTTCGCTTTGCTTCGGCGGCCGGGTTCGCTAACGTCCGGCACCTTAC
>JBGAGP010000068.1:0-24830 GCA_044226685.1 Dongiaceae bacterium | reverse complement strand
TCGACGTCCTCGGCGGTGATGTCGTTGCCCGAGTGGAATTTCAGGCCCGGCTTCAGCTTGAAGGTGAAGGTCTTGCCGTCGTCGCTCACCGACCAGCTGTCGGCCAGCTGCAGCTTCAACTCGTCGGTCTTTTCCGGGTTGATGACGACCAGGCGGTCATAGGTGTTGGCCATGTATTCCGACGAGGTGAACTCGTAGATCTCCGCCGGGTCGAGCGAGATCATGTCGTCGATCACATAGGCCATGACCAGCGTGTCCTTCGGCGTCTCCGCCTGGGCCATGCTGGCCATTCCCAAGAGGGCGATCGCCGCCATGGATGACATGAGGGTCGATCGCAGGAACGGTTTCATGAGGTGCCTCCTCAGTTTCTGATTTATTACGGAAGCGACTGTCCGACCGATCGGTCAATTTGTCCAGACTTAACAAGGCGATTGCCGCCAACCGGGGGCGAATTGGCCTTGAATTCCTGTCCGCCCGCCGCAACCGCGGGCGCCTGGCGCGCCGTTGCCGCTGCTGCCGGCGCAGGGAACTCACCGTCTCGTCACGCGGTTGTTTGTTGCGATTCGATGACGGTCTCGACATATTCCGGTGAAATTTTCGGGGCTTATCCCGACCCACAACCGGATCTGGCGGGCGGCGGAGCCCAGAGTTTCATGGCATCACGGCTTTTCTTGCAGCGTGGCGGTTGGCGCCGCCGGCTTCAGAGCGACCTTGGCCGCCACGGGGCGACGCGCAACCTGCTGGTGCCGGTGGCCTCGACGGCGATCTTCTACACCCTCGCCTATTTCCTGTGCTGGGCGGCCTTCGGCATCAAGATCGTCGAATCGCGGGTGCCCTACGATTTCGGCCTCAACCTGGCGCTGGCGCTGCTGGTGTTCTGGATCTCGCGCCGGCTGTGGCCGTTCCTGCTGCTGCAGGGGCTCTATTTCGCCATCTTCTACGTGGCGAGCGCGCTGAAGATCGCGATGCTCGGCCGGCCGATCATGCCGGAGGACGTGCATAACCTGTCGGCGCTGGTCCACATCCTGGGGCCGCTGGGCTGGGCCGCGGTGGCGCTGCCCCTGGCGCTGCTGGTGGCGCTGTTTGTCTTCAACCTCAAGTTCCGCGCCCGGCCTGCCCAGGCCGGCTGGGCGCTGCTGATCGCCCTGCCGCTGGGGGCGGCGAGCGACGCCTCGCCGCTCAGCAACAGCCTGGACAAGTTCTTCGGCAATACCCCCTGGGACCAGCGCGAGAACTTCATCTGGCGCGGCGGCGCCATGCACCTGGCCCAGGAATCGCTCCGCGCCCTGGCCGAGCGCCGCGACCCGCCGAGCCAGGCGGAGGTCGCCGCCGCCGTCGCCCGCCGCGCCGCCGTGGCCGCCGCCGATCCGCTGGCCGGCCTCCCGGCCAGCCTCTCTGCCGGCGGCCATCGCCGCAACCTGCACATCATCCTGGAGGAGAGCTTCTGGGACCCCATGCCGCTCGCCGGCGCCGGCTACAGCGAAGACCCGATCGACCCGCGGTTCCGCGCCCTGTGGGGCCAGTCGGGCGAGACGCGGGGCCTGAGCCCGGCCTTCGGCGGCCAGACCGCCAATGCCGAGTTCGAGGTGCTGTGCGGCTTCCCGGTCAACCAGATCGCGGTGAAGTTCGAATACGGCCTGCTGCGCGACGTGCCCTGCCTGCCGCGCCTGCTGCGCGAGGCCGGGTTCCGCACCGTCGCCTCGCATCCCAACGTGCCCGGCTTCTGGAACCGTTATACGGCCTACGAGCATCTCGGCTTCGAGACTTTCTGGGCGGCGGACGACCTCGACCTCAGCGACAGCAACGGTCCGTTCCTGGCCGACCGCTCGCTGCACGCCCAGGTGCGCGACAAGCTCGCCGCCACGGCAAAGGCGACTGGGGATGACCGGCCGGTCTTCGACTACATCGTCACCATCGACGGCCATTGGATGTACGATGCCGGCGACCAGCGGCCGGCGGTGATCGGGACCAGGTCGCAGGTCAAGGAAGTCGGCGATTACGCCAACATGCTGCACTACAAGACGCGGCAGATGATGGACGCGATCGAGACCCTGCGCCGTGACGACCCCGATTCCGTCATCGTCCTGTTCGGCGACCACCTGCCGATGCTGGGGCGCAATTTCGCCGGCTACGTCGAATCCGGCCTGCTGCCGGACAATTTCGGCGCCTTCACCAAGGAGCAATACGATTTCTCCGCCGGCACGCCGCTGCTGGTGATCGACGGCCGCAACGGCCCGCTCAATCTTGGCCGCATCCCGATGTACCGCCTGCCGTCGCTGGTGCTGCGCCTGCTGGGCGACGACCGGGCGACGATCTTCGATCTCGCCGCCATTCCGGCGACGACGGTGCCGCGGCCGCTGCCGGGCGTCACCATGGCCTATGACGGCAGCGTGCCCGCCGAATTGTGCAAGGAAGAGGGGCAGTCCGATCTCTGCCGGGCGGCCCAGGCCTGGCTCGCCGACACCCAGCTGATCGACCAGGACCTGTTCGCCGGCAAGCAGCACGCGCTGCAGCTGCTGCAGGCGCCGGCGCTCGCGGTTTCGCCCGACCCGGCCCAGCAGCAGGCGCTCAAGCCCTAAGGGATTTCCCGCGCGCCGGAATTTCGCCCGCGCTCAGGCGGCGAAGCTCACCAGCGGCCGCTGGCTCTCGCCCGTCGGCGGCGACCCGCCGGCGCGGCGATAGGCGTCGGAAGCCTCGGCATATTGCGGATTGTAGAGCCCGTCCGACAGCCGCTCCTGGGCGATGAAGGTGGCGAGGAAGGCGGTCGAGTTGCGGCTGTTGGCGCCGGCGCCATAGCCGTCCAGCACGTCCGCCGCGACATTCGGGTCGGCGGCGGAATCGGCCTCGCTGGCATCCGCGGCGGGCCGCTCGATGGCGTTGTCGGCGGTCGTGCGCTCGGCGCCGCCGCGATTGTTGTAGGGCCGGAAGCGAAACTGCTTGCCACGGAAATCGCCGGTGAACTCGACCCGGTCCTCGGGCGTCGTCTCCACCAGGGTGAGGAAACCGGTCGCCGCCGCGCTTCCGGTCCGCGCGCCGCGCCCCACCTCGTCAGGCAGGGCCTGGGGCGCGGCCGTGGTGGTACGCGCGCCGTTCCGGATGGGCGGCGGGCTGGGCGGGGGCAGCAGGATTGCGCGCGGGATCTCTTGCATCGGGTCCTGGAACGTGACGACAGCGAACTGGAACCAACTGGATCGAAAAATCGTCGCAAGCCGGCCAAAGTTCCGAGCGCCGGCCTGGCGCCGATCCACGTCCCGCGCAGCGGCGGGCATCGCTTTGAAATCTGCCCGCCAGGACGATAGATAGAATTTTAGACAATTCCGGCTAAGTTACAAGCCACGAAATCGCGATGACACAGAAATAATTCAATCTTTACAGATAATTAACCATGCCCCCAATGGCCGTTATGGCGCCTGATTCAGACTTTATTAAGGGCCGCCGCCTACCTTCGGAGAGACACAAAATATTCCCCTTATTTTACACACCTTGGGTGCCGTGAGCGGTCCGATGGGCGACCCCGAAAGCAAGCAAACGGCACCGGTGCCCGCCCCGCACGCGCCCCCGGAATGGATCGAAGCGGCCCTCGTCTCGGCGGGGGACGTCGCCTATTTCTGGGACGTCGCCACCGATCGGCTGACCTGGGCCGGCAATTTGTCAGAGATGCTGATCGATGTGCCGCTGGAGGTTCTGGCCAGCGGCCACGCGCTCAACGACCGCATCCATCCGGAGGACCTGCCGCGCCGGCTGAAGGCGCTGTCCGACCATTTCGCGCTGGGCAAGCAGTACGACTGCGAATACCGCCTCAGGACCGGCCACGGCCAGGTGGTCTGGGTGCATGACCGCGGCCTCGCCCAGATGGGCGGCGCCGGCGTGCCCAAGACCATGGCCGGCACCTTGCGCATCATCACCCAGCGCAAGCAGACCGAGGCGCGGCTGGAACGCGCCGCCAATTACGACGACCTGACCGGCCATTTCAACAAGTCGCGCCTGCGCCAGGAGCTCGAGCAGGCGATGAGCTTCGCCCGCCGGTTCTCGATCTCCGGCGCCTTCCTGGTGATCGGCGTCGACAAGCTGGCGCTGATCAACAGCGCCTATGGCTACGAGGTGGGCGACGCGGTGCTGGTCACGGTGGGCCAGCGCCTGGACCGCTTCCTGCGGGCGAGCGACGTGGTCGGCCGCCTCTCCGGCGACCGCTTCGGCATCGTGCTGACGCAATGCCCGGAAGACGCGATCGCCGCCGCCATGGACCGCGTCATCGAGGTGATGCGCGACAAGCCGATCGACGTCGACGGCCAGTCGATCCCGGTCACCGTCTCGATCGGCTGCGTCATGTTCCCGAACTTCACCTCCACCGCCTATGACGTGATCGCGCGGGCGGAAACGGCGCTGAACGCCGCCAAGCTCGCCGGGCGCTCCTGCTGGCAGGTGCACCGCCCGTCGGAACAGCAGAGCCTGCAGCATCGCCGCCACATGGTGGTGGCGGCCGAGGTGCAGCGCGCGGTGCGCGAGGACCGCCTGGTCTTCGTCTATCAGCCGATCGTCAAGGCCGACAGCTTCGAGGTGATCAAATACGAATGCCTGCTGCGCCTCCGGGACGAGCAGGGCAAGATCATGTCGGCGGCCGAGTTCATCCCGGTGGTCGAGGAGCTGGGCATGACCCGCTTCATGGACCGCCACGTGCTGGACATGGCGGTCGCCGATCTGCGCGCCGACCCGGCGCTGCATCTGGCCATGAACATCTCGGGCCTGACCGCGACCGACCAGGCCTGGCTGCGCGCGCTCAATTCCGCGGTCAAGGCGACGCCGGAAGTCGCACCCCGCTTGGTGGTGGAGATCACCGAGACCGCCGCCCTGCACGACATCGAGGAGACGGCGCGCTTCGTCAACGCGGTGCGCGACCTCGGCTGCAAGGTGGCGATCGACGATTTCGGCGCCGGCTTCACCTCGTTCCGCCACCTGAAGGCGCTCACCGTCGACATGGTCAAGATCGACGGCTCCTTCGTCCGCGACCTCGCGGTCAACGTCGACAACCAGCTCTTCATCCGCAACCTGATGGGACTGGCCGAGACCTTCGGCCTCAAGACCTGCGCCGAGTTCGTCGAGAACGCGGAAGACGCCGCCTTCCTGGTGAAGGCCGGCGTCGATTTCCTGCAGGGCTACTATTTCGGCCGGCCGGATTTCACCCGGCACTGGCGCGTCGGCGAACGCATCCAGCCGGCGGCCGCTTCCTGATTCCAATCACCCGAGTCCAGCGCTGAACGCGCCGCGCGGCTGCTGCCGCGCGACGTTTTGCATCGCCGCTGCGTGAAAGCCCGTTCCGGCTGAAGCCGTCGCGGCCGTTTCCGGCCGCAGCGCCTACAGCGACATGACTACCGTCAAGCCGCCGAAGGTGAAGCAGATGCTGCCCAGGAACGAGATGACGGAACCGGCGCGGATGCGCACGTTGCCGGGGAACTGCGCCGTCTGCGTCATCAGCTGGGTGCCCCAGGCGCAGGCAGCCAGGCCCGTCAGGATCTGCAGTACGCCATAGATCATCATCATGGACATGGTGGTCACTCGATGTTCTGGTAAACAAAACTACAATACAGCCAAGTATATCCGGAAATCAATATTTAGTATTATTGTAAAACTTTCGAATTACTTAATAAATACTTGTCGCGCATTCGCGGTGTTTTCGCGGTGAATACACATTGGAAGCGGTCGAACCGAAGCGCATTGCGCGTCTGGCTGCTGTGCTCCATAACCGCCGGGCACGAACAAGTCGGGAACATCGATGCCGGACCTGCTGCCAGTGGATGCGGAGACAGCCGCCCAGCGACCAGGGGGCGGGCGTGCCGTGTTGGTCGCCGGCTTCGCCGAGGCGGCGTGGCTGCATCCGGACGGGCGGCTGGAAGCGCTCGACCCGGCGACGGCGGCGCGGCGGGCGCTCATCGAAATGCCCATCGTCTGCCATGCCCCGGCGACCTTTCGCCGGCTGAAAAGCCAGCGCGCGCCGGCGGCGGATATCCTGGAGCTCTATGCCTTCGTGCGGCCGGCCAGCTTCTGCCTGCCGACGCCGCGCGGCCTGGCCGAGGCGCTGAGCCTGCCGGTTGCGGACGATCATACCGACCTTGCGGCGCAGGCCCGCCTGCTGGCCCAGGCGGCGCGGGTGCTGCTGGGCGAGTTGGCGGCGACCACCGCCAAGCGCCGGCGCATCGGCGCGCTGGCGCGGGCGATGGCCAAGGCCGGCTGGGTCTGGGGCGCCGAGGCGGTGGCGGCCCTTTCCGCCGGCGGCGAGCTCTCGGCCCAGGCCAGCGTCGCGGTCTGGGAGGATCTGCCCGAATGGCAGGAACAGGCCCCGGAAGCGGCGCCGAGCGATCTCGCGGTGGAGCCGGCCGAGGCGCGGCGGCGTCTTGCCGACCTGCTTGGGTCCGGTGCCGAGCAGCGTCCGCAGCAGGCGGACTACACCGAGGCGCTCACCCCCGCCTTCTCGCCGCGCCCGGCGGAGGATGCGCCCAACGTGGTGCTGGCCGAGGCCGGCACCGGCGTTGGCAAGACGCTGGGCTACCTGGCGCCGGCGGGTCTCTGGGCGGAGCGGAACAAGGGCGCGGTCTGGGTCTCCACCTATACCCGCCACCTGCAGAACCAGATCGACCAGGAACTCGACCGGCTCTATCCCAACCCGGCGATGAAGGCGGCGCGGGTGGTACTGCGCAAGGGACGCGAGAATTATCTCTGCCTGCTGAACCTCGCCGATCTCTCGGGCGCCGCTGCACTGCGCACCCAGGACGCGATCGCCTTCGGCCTGATGGCGCGCTGGGCGATGGCGACGCGTGACGGTGACCTCGCCGGCGGCGATCTGCCCGGCTGGCTGCCCGATTTGCTCGGCCCCAACCGCATCGGCTCGCTCGCCGACCGGCGCGGCGAATGCGTCTACGCCGCCTGCACGCATTACGGCCGCTGCTTCATCGAACGCTCGGTGCGACGCGCGCGCAAGGCCGACATCGTCATCGCCAACCACGCGCTGGTGATGATCCAGGCGGCCTTGGGTGCCGACGACCAGCGCCTGCCCACCCGCTACGTCTTCGACGAGGGCCACCACCTGTTCGAGGCGATCGACAGCGCCTTCGCCGCACATCTGACGGGCCAGGAGACGATCGAGCTGCGCCGCTGGATCCTCGGCGCCGAGGGCGGCCGCGCCTCGCGCGCGCGGGGATTGCGCCGCCGCATCGAGGATCTGATCCTCGACGATGCCGGCGCCATCGATCTGATGGCCCAGATCGCCGATGCCGCGCGCGCCTTGCCCGCCGAAGGCTGGCTGCAGCGGCTGCAGGACAAGCGCCCGGTGGGCGCGGTCGAGGAATTCCTCAGCGGCCTCAGGCAAGAGGTGCTGGCCCGCGCCCCGGCGGACAGCCAGGGCTACGGCCTGGAGATCGACGCGCGGCCGATTGCCGACCGGGTCCTCACGCCGGCACTCGCGCTGGACCGCGAACTTGCACGGCTGCAGGGGCCGATGCGCGAGCTGGCGAAGCGGCTGAACAAGCGGCTGGACGAGGACGCCGACGTGCTCGACAGCGCCACGCGGCTCAGGATCGACGCCATGGCGCGCGGCATCCAGCGCCGCAGCGAGATGGAGGTGACCGCCTGGCGCGCCATGCTGCAATCATTGGACCAGCCGATGCCGCCGGAATTCGTCGACTGGTTCGCCATCGAGCGGGTCGAGGGCCGCGAGCTCGATGTCGGCTACTATCGCCACTGGCTCGACCCGACCAAGCCCTTCATCGAGACGGTGGCAAAGCCCGCCCATGGCGTGGTGATGACCTCGGCGACCTTGACCGACGGGTCGGGCAGCGAGGAGGCCTGGGCGGCGGCGGAGCAGCGCGTCGGCGCCCGGCACCTCGTGACGCCAGCCTTGCGCGTGCGCGTGCCGTCGCCCTTCGACTACGCGAAGCAGACGCGCGTCTTCATCGTCACCGACATCCAGCGCAACGATTTCGACCAGATCGCCGCCGCCTATCGCGAGCTGTTCCTGGCATCGGGCGGCGGCGCGCTTGGCCTGTTCACCGCGATCGCCCGGCTGCGCGAGGTGCATCGCCGCATTGCCCCGGCGCTGGAACATGCCGGGCTCGACCTGCTGGCCCAGCATGTCGACGCCATGAGCACCGGTTCGCTGATCGATATCTTCCGTGGCGAGCGCGATGCCTGCCTGCTCGGCACCGATGCGGTCAGGGACGGCGTCGACGTCCCCGGCCCGGCACTCCGCCTCATCGTCTTCGACCGCGTGCCCTGGCCGCGCCCGCATCTGCTGCACCGCGCGCGCAAGAGCGTGTTCGGCGGCGCCGACTACGACGACCAGCTGGTGCGGCTGAAGCTGAAGCAGGCCTTCGGGCGGCTGATCCGCCGCGCCGACGATCACGGTGTCTTCGTGCTGCTCGACCGCGCCATGCCGTCGCGGCTGCTCACCGCCTTCCCGGCGGAGATCGCGGTGGAGCGCATCGGGCTTGCCGAGGTGATCGCGAAGACCAAGGACTTTCTCGCCGGCTACCCCGCGCTGGAGCGGATCTAGCGCTGCTGCAGGCGCGCCTCGATCTTGGCGCGGCTGGCGGCGAGGATATGGCTCGGCTTCTGGCCCGCGGCAACGCAGAGCGCGCTCAGATAATAGAAGACATCGCCCAGCTCGTCGCCGAGCTTCTCCGGCGACCAGGCGCCGTCGCGCAGCAGCTTCTTGATCAGCTCCGCGACCTCGCCCGCTTCGCCGGTCAGGCCGAGGCCGAGATAGGCGAGCCGTTCGCGGTCTGGCCCGGTACCGGGCGACACCTTGGCGATCCGCGCGGCCCAGGCGGCGTATTCTTCGATCTCCACGGCGCTTCTCCCTCGGCTAGCCGACGTTGAGATGATCGAGCAGCCACGACAAGGTGACCACCGAGGCCAATGTGCTGCCCAGGATGATGCCGGTGGCGCGGCGCACGTAGATCTGGTGCTGGGAGGCCAGCACGAAGACCAGCGAGCCGGTCGGCAGCGCCGCCATCAGCAGCAGCACGTCGCGCCATTCCGGGCTGAGCTCGACCAGCCACAGCAGGATGGCGAAGGTCGCCAGCGGATGCAGCACCAGCTTCAGGGCGGAGAACACGCCGACCTCGACCAGGTCGCCCTTGAAACTCTTGCCAACCATGAACAGGCCCATGGCGAACAGCGCGGCCGGCGGGGCCGCCGCGCCGATGATGTCGCAGAAGGTGAATACCGGCTTCGGCACGCTCACCTGCAGCGCCGAGCAGAGGATGCCGGCGATGGCGGAGAGCACCAGCGGCGAGCGGAACACGCCGGCGATGGCGTCGCGCGCCACGTGCAGCAGGTGGCTGCCCTCGCTGCGCTCCGCCTCGATCCACAGGATGTAGAGCCCCATGATCAGGGCGCCGTTCACCACCGTCGCCAGGATGGCCGGCAGCGCCGCGCCCTGGCCGAAAGCGGTGATGGCGAGCGGGATGCCCATGTAACCGGTGTTGGAGAACAGCGCCGCCATGTTCTGCACCGCGAGCGCCGCGCCGCGCGCGCCGAACATCAGGCGGCCGAGGATGAGCGCCGCCACGGCGACCACCGCCATGCCCAGCAGATAGGCGCCGAGATAGGGCCAGTTGAGGATCTGCGCCAGCTCGACCTTGGCCAGCGCGCCGAAGAACAGGGCCGGCAGGGCGGCGTAATAGGTGAAGCCGTTCAGCGCCTCGCTGCCGCCGGGGCCGAGCAGCCTGAACCGGCCGCAGAGATAGCCGGCAAGGACGATGGCGAATACCGGGATGACGACGTTAACGACGGCCTGCATGGCGCTCCTGCGTGACGGGGCGACCTTGGCAGAGGCAATCCGCCGCGTCCAGCGGGTCGGGCCCCGGAGAGGCTTGAGTTTCCGCCGCTCGCGGGTAGAGTGCGGGCAAATCAAGGGACCCGAAAGCGAGAGAAATATGATCAACCACCATGCCGCCCTGATCTACACCATGGTCATCATGTCCGCCGCCGACCGCGACATGTCGGATGCGGAACTGGGCGCGATGAGCGACATGGTCGGCCATTTGCCGATCTTCCGCGACTATGACAAGACGCAGATCTCCAAGACCGCCGCGTCCTGCGTCGAGATGCTGAAGGACGCCAACGGCCTCGACAAGATTCTGAAGCTGGTCAAGGCAGGGCTGCCGGAGAAGCTGCGCGAGACAGCCTATGCGCTGGCCTGCGACGTCGCCGCCGCCGACGGCAAGGTGACCCAGGAGGAGGCCCGCCTGCTCGACCTCATCCGCTACGAGCTGCAGGTCGGCAAGCTGGTCGCCGCCGCCATCGAACGCGGCGCCCGCGCGCGGCATCTGACGGTGTAGGGCTTTCACGCACCACCCATTTCGTCATCACCGGGCGCAGACCCGGTGATCCAAATCCGCCTCCGTCGCAGGATGGAAACCTGGATTGCCGGGTCAAGCCCGGCAATGACGGATGAGGGTATCGCGCATCAGCGCCTCATTCCCGCTCGTCATCCCGGCCGAGCATCGCGCGCGCCGGGATCCACCCAGCCGACGCAAGGGCCGTTGCAGCAGCCTGCCTCCTTTGGCGCCGCTCCAGCGACTTTGAAATGGACCCCGGCGCAAGGCCGGGGTGACGATCGTGTGGATGCGGTGGCCGTGCGTCAGGCCGGCTGCGTCTTCGCGTATTCGAAATACAGCTCGCGGGCCTTGCGGTAGACCGGGCCGGGCTGGAAGTCGCGGTTCTCGTAGCGGGTGATCGGCAGCACCTTGCTGTAATTGCCGGTCGAGAACATCTCGTCGCAGGAGTCGAGATCGGCCGGGAACAGGTCGCGTTCCTCGGCCTGGATGCCGTTGGCGCGCAGCAGCTTCAGCACGCGCTGCCGGGTGATGCCGTTGAGGAAGGTGCCGTTCGGCTTCGGCGTGAGCGCGACGCCGTCCTTCACGATGAACAGGTTCGCGCCGGAGAATTCGGCGACGCGGCCGTCGGGGCCGATCATCACCGCCTCGTCATAGCCGCGCGACTTGGCCTCGGCCTGGGCGCGGCCGGCCTGGGCGTAGAGCGCCACCGCCTTGGCGTCGGTCGGCGCCATGTCGGCGCCGGGCCGGCGGAACTTCGACAGGCAGGCCGACATCGGCCCCGGCTGCGGCAGCGGCGTCAGGCTGATGGAGATCAGGATCTGCGTCGAATCCGCGTCCGGGATCAGGCCGCCTTTCTCCGCCCACATGAAGGGGCGCAGATAGAGCGGCGAGCCGGCCGGGAACATCCCGATGCCCTCGCGCAGCTTGGCCTCGATCTCCTTGGCGGTCATCGGCGACTTGAGGCCGATATTGGCGGCCGAGCGCACCGCGCGCTCGCAATGCAGGTCGAGGTCGGGCGCATAGCCGTCGAAAGCGCGCGCGCCATCGAAAATGGCGGCGCCCAGCCAGATCGCCTGGTCCCAGGCTTTCATCACCTTCGGGTCGCCCTCGATCCAGGCGCCGTCGAACCAATTCAGCTTGTCCACGTCACGTACCCTCATGCCGGTCTGCTCTCGCCGCCGAGCATAGCGGCGACGGGGCGGATGTGCGAGACGGCGAAAGTTCGGCGGGGCATGCGAAACGCGTGTCGGTACAAAGCTCCCGCACCTGCGGGTTGGGGAAATGAAAACGGGCGACCGGCCTAGACCGGTCGCCCGCTCCCCAAGTCGGCGCGGCCGACACCCTGAAAGCGGCGGCGTCGCCGCCGCTTGATGGCGATTTACTGGCTGGCCCAGACCACGCGGGCGATCCAGCGGATCTCCGAATTCTTGAGGAACGACCCGTTGGCGTTGTCGGTCGGAGATTCGAGATAGAGACCCTCCGCCTCCTGCCGGCCGACGCGGCGCAGCAGGACCGGGCCCGCCGCGGTGCCGACGACGATGCGGTCGCCGCGGCGCACTTCGGCCTCCGGCGAGGCGATGATCAGGTCGCCGTCGCGATAGACGGGATCGAAGTCATGGCCGTTGATCTCGATGGCGAAGGCGGAGCGGTCGACGATGCCCGGCGCGTTGACGCGGCCCCAGGCGCTGCCCGTCGGCTGGCCGCTCTGGTCGAAGCAGTTCTCGCTGGCGAGGCGCGCCAGGGCGACCACGGGGATCGACTTGCCCACGGCGCCGCGGCCGGCCAGCTTGCCGCCGGTGAAGGTGGCGCCTTCGCCGCTGCCGGGGGCCCCGGTCAGGGTGACGAAGCTGGCGAAGCTCTCGCCGGTCACGGTCAGGATCTTGGCCACCGATTCGGTGGACGGCCAGCGCGGGCGACCCTCGCGGGTGATGCGCTTGCTGGGATTGAAGGCGGTCGGGTCAAGGCCGGCGCGACGCGCCAGGCCGGAGGCCGACAATCCGTGTTTCGCCGCCAGGCGGTCAATGCCGCGCCACACATCGGCGTGCTGCAGCATGGGTGTCAGGCCGGACCGTTGGCCGGCTTCTGCGGAGCGCTCCGGCGTCCCTCTTTCCGTCGCAGCCGTCAGCATCATTTCCTCCTTCCGGGGCATCGACTTGATGTCCCATCATCGATCGTTTGCAGGCCTTTAGAGCCCAATTCGCAGTCAATGTACTCTCATTCAGACTGAAAATATTCTGCTCTTAGGTATAGGTAGGACCGGCCAGAAGGATTAGCTCCGCGGCGCGCCGCGGCGGCCGCAGCGGCGGTTTTGCTGGGCGCAGCAAGCTGATATAGCTGGACAAAACCGCGAGGCCGGTGGGGACGTAATGGACATATTTTCCGCGCTGATGCGGCTGTTCTGGCTGCTGCCGCCGGAAACGGCCCATGGGCTGGCGCTGGCCGCGCTGAAGGCGGGTCTGGTGCCAGGAGATGCCGCGCCCGACGATCCGCGTCTGCGCGTCGAGGCCTTCGGCCTCGGCTTCGCCAATCCCATCGGCCTTGCCGCCGGCTTCGACAAGAACGCGGAAGCCTGGCGCCCGGCGGCGCGGCTCGGCTTCGGCTTTGTCGAAGTCGGCAGCGTCACGCCGCAGCCGCAATCGGGTAATCCAAAGCCGCGCCTGTTCCGGCTGACCGGCGATCGCGCCGTCATCAACCGCATGGGCTTCAACAATGCCGGCGTCGCCGCGATGGCGCAGCGCCTCGCCGGCCGCAAGAAGGGCGACACCATCCTCGGCATCAACCTCGGCAAGAACAAGACGACCGCGGACGCCGCCGCCGATTACGAGATCGGCGCGACGCAGCTTGGCCCGCTGGCCGATTACGTGGTGATCAACGTTTCCTCGCCCAATACGCCGGGGCTGCGCGCCTTGCAGGGCCGGGTGCCGCTTGAGGATCTGGTCGGGCGCACCCACCGCGCCCTGGCGGCGGCCTGCGGCGGCAATCCGCCGCCGCTGTTGCTGAAGATCGCGCCGGACCTGGCGGATCAGGACCTGGAGGACATCGCCGCCGTGGCGCTGCAGGGCGCGCTGGCCGGCCTCATCGTCACCAACACCACCATTGCCCGCCCCGAAGGCCTCGACCCGCGCCATGCCGGCGAGGCCGGCGGCCTGAGCGGCCGGCCGCTCTTCGCGCCTTCGACGGAGATCCTGCGCCGCATGTACCGCCTGACCGAAGGCAGGCTGCCGCTGATCGGCGTCGGCGGCGTCGCCAGCGGGGCGGATGCCTATGCCAAGATCCGCGCCGGGGCCAGCCTGGTGCAGCTCTATTCGGCGTTGGTCTTCGAAGGGCCTGGCCTGGTCCGGCGCATCAAGCGCGAACTCCTCGCCTGCCTGGAGCGCGACGGTTTGCCGTCCGTCTCAGCGGCGATCGGCCTGGATCACCGCTGAGACGGCGGCGGTCAGGCCGCCTTGACGTTGTCGAGGAAGGTCTTGACCAGCTTGTCCAAGGTCGTCGATTGCCGCGCCAGCTCGTTCGCCGAGGACCGCACCGACCCCGCGGCGTCGCTGCTTTCGCGCGCGGCGCTGCTCACCAGGACGATGTTCTGGGTCACTTCCTCGGTGCCCTTGGCGGCCTGTTCGACGTTGCGCGCGATCTCCTGGGTTGCCGCGGTCTGCTCCTCGATCGCCGCGGCGATGGCCGACGAGACCTCGTGGCTGCGCCGGATGGTATCCGAGATCTGATGAATCGCCTCGGCCGCGGTGCCGGTCGAACTCTGCACGTCGCCGATCTGCTGCGAGATTTCCTCGGTCGCGCGCGCGGTCTGCTGCGCCAGGCTCTTCACCTCGCTCGCCACCACGGCGAAGCCGCGCCCGGCCTCGCCCGCCCGTGCCGCTTCGATCGTCGCGTTGAGTGCCAGCAGGTTGGTCTGGTTGGCGATGTCCTGGATCAGCGTGACCACCTGGCCGATCCGGTCGGTGGCGCTGACCAGGCCGGTCACTACGTCGCCGGTCTTGCCCGCCTCCGCCACCGCTTCCTCGGCGATCTTGGTCGACATGTTGACCTGCGAGCCGATCTCGCCGATCGAGGCGTTGAGCTCTTCCGTCGCCGCCGCCACGGTCTGCACGTTCGACGAGGCCTCGGTGGCGCCGGCGGAGGCGGCCGCGGCGCTGTCGCTGACCGATTGCGCGGAACGCGCCATGGAAACCGCGGTGCGCTCCATCACCGCGACGGCGGCGTTCACCGCCTGCAGTGCCGCGCCCACGTCGTGATTGAAGGAATGCGTGAGCTTGGCCAGGTTCTCGGCCCGCGCCAGTTGCGCGCGCTGCGCCGAGGCCTGCTCGTTCGCCAGGCGCTCCGCCTCGATCATCGAGTTCTTGAACACCTCGACGCTCTTCGCCATCTGGCCGATCTCGTTGCTGTAGTCGGTGGCCGGGATCAGGGCGGTCTTGTCGCCGGAAGACAGGACCTGCATCGTGCCGGTCATGGCGTTGATCGGCGCCACGATGCGCCGGCCGATGAAGGCCGCCACGGCGATGGCCACGATCGCGGTCAAGGCGATAACGCCGAAGACGACCAGGCGCGTCTGCTCGTTCTTCGCGACGGCCTCGTCGCTCGCGGTCTGGAAATCCAGGGCGATGTGCTCGGCCAATTGCTGCAGGTCCGGATCGACCTTCGCGAAGGTGTCGGACAGCGCCTTTTCGTCATCGATGACGCCGAGCCTGGCCTGGGCCATGCTCTGGAAGTCGGCCGCGTAGGATTGAATCAAGGCGGCGATCGCCTCGCGGTCGGCGGGGGCCAGCGGCGCGAGGTCGAGCTTCGCGGTGAAATCCGCGACCGCCTTGCCATGCTCCTCGATGTATTTCGGATCGAGACGCAGCAGGAAGTCCTTTTCATGACGCCGCAGCATCAGCATGCCGACGGTGAGGTTGTCGAGATTGTGCTCCTTCAGCTTGGCCTCGACGGCATGGACGGAACCGCGGAGCTTGCCGCGCAGCCCGTCTTCGTCGGTCAGTCCGATGGTGTGCCACGCCGCGACCACCTTGGTGAAGGCCGCGACATATTCCGCCAGATGCGCGTCGACCTGGTCGCTCACGGTCTTGAATTGTCCGCTCTCGTCGGAGGCTACCAGCTTGTCGAGCGTTTCATGGATCGTGGCGACGACCTTCGCGTGGGCGTCCACGTAGTCGTCCTTGAGACGCAGCAGGAAGTCCTTCTCGCGCCGCCTGGCGTTGAGGAATTCGTAGCGCAGGTCCTGCGCGATGATCATGGTGCGGGTCGCGTGATTGGCGCCATCCTGGATTGCCGCCCGCCGGCCGTCGGCGAAAAGATAGGAACCGATGATCACCAGGAAACCCAGCAAGGCCATCAGGCTGACCAATTGGATCTGCCAGAAAACGCGCAAGGATTTGAGATTGAAGGGCATGATGGCCTCCCGAAATGCGAGAACGTCAGTCGGTTGAAATCGTTAGGAATACTGAGGAACAAGTTTTAAAGGCTGGCTAATGCATTCCTATGCCAAAAGACCTAGCGCCTGCCCCGATTTAAGGTAGCGTTAACCAAACCCGCCTTAACACGGACGACACCATGTCGGGATTTCGTCGCCTTCTGCCGTGCCTGATCTACCTGCTGCCCGCGGCACTGATCGCCTTCGGGCTGCCGGTGTATATGCCCGGCGTCACGCCGACCGAGGCGCTGCTCACCGGCGGCTTCGTGCTGTTGCTGGGCGCGGTCATCCATCTCGCGCTCGAGCTGGTCGAGGCCCAGCGCCTGACCCGCAGCCGCATCGCCGGCGCGCTCGAGGCCCTGTCGCATGGCGAACGCCTGCAGCGCCGCCTGGAAGGCGAGCTGGGCCAGATGCGCCACGCGCTGATCGACCTGCAATCGCGCCCCGCCCAGGATGTGGGCGAGGTCGTCGCCGAGGTGAAAGTCCTGCAATCGCTGATCGAGCGGCTCTATTCGGCGCGCAGCGGCACCTCCGGCATTGCCGCAGCACCGGTGCCGCCGGCTGCGGCGCAGCCTGCCCTGCGCCCCAGCGCCGATCCCGCCGGCGGGGCGCCGGCGATTCCATCCGCCGCGCCGCCGCAAGGCGCCGGGCAGAACGCCGCCGCCGGGTCGTTGCCGATGCCGCCCATTGCCGAAGGGCTCGACGAGCAGACCATCCTCGACCTGGTGCGCGAGGGCCTGCGCGAGAACGCGGTCGAGCTTGCCCTGCAGCCGATCGTCAGCCTGCCGCAGCGCAAGCGGCGCTATTTCGAGTGCTATTCGCGGGTGCGCACCCGCGACGGCAAGATCATCGTGCCGGAGCAGTATCTCGACGTGGCCGAGCGCTACGGCCTGCTGACCGCGATCGACAACCTGCTGCTGTTCCGCTGCATCCAGACGCTGCGGCGCATCCGCAAGAGCAACAGCAATCTCGGCTTCTTCCTCAACATCTCGCCGCACACCTTGGTGGATCGCGGCTTCTTCCGCGACTTCATCCAGCTGATGGCGCAGAATATCGAGCTGGCGCCGGCGCTGGTCTTCGAGTTCCCGCAGCGCGCCCTGGCCCAGGCCGACGATTCGCTGTGGAAGGATCTCGACCGCCTGGCGCAGATGGGCTTCCGCTTCTCGCTCGACCAAGTGAGCGATCTCGACATCGACGCGTCGGATCTGTCGGCGCGGCATTTCCGCTTCCTGAAGCTCGACGCCGCCCGCGTGCTCGACGCCGCGCGCCAGGGCCTGTTCGGCGCCGATCCGAAGATGCTGAAGCGCACGCTGGATTCCTATGCCATCGACCTGGTGGTGGAGCGCATCGAGACCGAGCCGATGCTGGTCGAGCTGCTGGATTTGCAGATCGATTTCGGGCAAGGCTACCTGTTCGGCGAGCCGCGCATCGCCAAGAGCGACAGCAGCGGCCCGCTTACCTGACCAGCCCGCGCACCTGAGCAACCCGAAGGCGAAATCCCGGCCACCTGTCCATGACCCTGTCCACCCGCGTCATCCGCGGCCTCGGCGAGATCGCGTCCGCCTACGACGCCTTCATCCTCGACCTCTGGGGCTGCCTGCATGACGGCGTCGCCGTCTATCCGGCGGCGCTCGACTGCCTGCACCGGCTGAAGGCGGCGGGCAAGACCGCAATCATCCTCTCCAACGCGCCGCGCCGCGCGCGGGAGGCGGAGGCGCGCCTCAACGAGATGGGTGTCGGCCGCGATCTCTACGCGGCGCTCTATTGCTCGGGCGAGGAAACCTTTCGCGCCATCACCGGCAACGCGATCCCGGCGCTCAGGGGCCGCGGCAACAAGGCCTTTGCCATCATGGCGCGTCGCGACCGCGCCATGGTCGACGATGCGGGGCTGGTCGAAGCGCCACCGGCGGATGCTGATTTCGTGCTGGCCATCGGCAAGGAAACGACGCAGGAGACGGTGGCGCAGTTCCTGCCCGAATTGCGCGTGGCCCTGGCGCGCGGCCTGCCGATGGTGTGCGCCAATCCGGACCTGATGGTGCATCGCGGCGGAGTGGAGGAGATCTGCGCCGGCGCCATCGCGCTCGCCTACCAGGAGATGGGCGGCGAGGTGGTGTGGTTCGGCAAGCCCTATCCGGAGGTCTATCGCCGCATCCTGGCGGATTTCGGGCTGCGCCAGGATCGCGTGCTCTGCGTCGGCGATTCGCTGCGCACCGATGTCGCCGGCGGTCGCGGCATCGGCGCCGGAACTTTGTTCACCGTGGGCGGCATCCACCACGCCGAGATCCTCGTAGACAACAGGATAGAGCTTGCCCGGCTGACGGCGCTGTGCCGTAAGCTGGGCGAAACGCCGGACTACGCCGTCGCGCATCTGGCGTGGTGAACACCGTTCTTCCCCGCAATGGGGACTGGAAAGCCGTTCGGGTGATCTGACGCATGCCCCAGCTTTCGCGCACCTGGGAATGGTCCCTCGACCAGCCGGCTTCGGCGATCTGGCCGCTGCTGGCCGATACGGCGCGCTTCAACGAGGCTGCGGCGCTGCCCAGGCACCAGATCACCGAGATCCCGCAGGCCGACGGCGCGGTGCAGTATTTCGGCGCCGCGAAGATGGGCCCCTTCCATCTCAGATGGCAGGAGCAGCCGGTCAACTGGGTGACCGGGCAATGGTTCGAGCACACCCGCCTTTTCCAGAACGGCCCGCTGAAATCGCTGACCGCCGTTCTGCGCATGGAGCCACAGGGCGCCGGATGCCGGGTGCGCTACACCATGACGCTGGAGCCCGCCAACCTGCTCGGCCGGCTGATGAGCGGGCGCATGTTCGCCGGCACCGAGAAGACGTTCTCGCGCATGGCCCGGGAGGCCGCCGCATTTGCCGCCGGCCAGCGTCCGCAGCCCTTCACCTATCAGCCGCCCGCGATCGACGACGCCAGGCGCGGGCGCATCGATGCGATGGTCGCGGCGATCGAGGCGACGCCGAACGGCCATGGCCTCGCCCGCCGGCTCGCCGATCACCTGCTCGGCGCGCAGGAGGTCGATCTCTGGCGCGTGCGGCCGCTGGCGCTGGCGCGGCTCTGGGGCGTGCCGCCGCTGCAGGCCATCGAGTTGTGCCTGCAGGCGGTGCGGTCGGGCCTGCTCGAATTGCGCTGGGACCTGCTCTGCCCGCGCTGCCGCGTCGCCAAGGGCTGGTCGGGCGGCCTCGACCGCCTGCCGCAGGGCGCGCATTGCGGGTCCTGCAACATCGACTACGACCGCGACTTCTCCCGCAATGTCGAGGCGACCTTTCATCCCGCGCCTTCGGTGCGCGTGCTGGACAGCGGCGAATACTGCCTGTGGGGGCCGATGTCGGTGCCGCATGTGAAGGTACAGGTGCTGCTGGCGCCGGGCGAGACCCGTGAGCTCGCGGCGCGCCTGCCCTTCGGTCCCTATCGCTTCCGCACCCTGGAGCCGGGGCCGGAAACCGACATCGACTGGCAGGCGGGCGATCTGCCGACGCTGGTGATCGGCGCGGAGGATGTCTCCGCCGGTCCGCCGGCCGGACCGAACCTGCTGCGCCTGGTCAACCGTTCGGCCCGGCCGCGCATCGCGCTGATCGAGGACCGCGCCTGGGTCGCCGACGCGCTGACCGCCGACCGGGTCACGTCGTTGCAGGCGTTCCGCGATCTGTTCTCCGACGACGTGCTGCGGCCGGGCGACGAGGTCGCGGTCGGCCGCATCGCGCTGCTGTTCAGCGACCTCAAGGGGTCGACGGCACTCTACCAGGCGATCGGTGATGCCAACGCCTATCGCCTGGTGCGCGATCATTTCGCCGTGCTCGCCAAGGCGATCCGCGACCATGAAGGCGCCATCGTGAAGACCATCGGCGACGCGGTCATGGCGGCCTTCGTCTCGCCCGCCCAGGCGGTCGCCGCCGCGCTGGAGATCCAGGCCCGGATCGCGGACTTCAATCGCCAGCCGGCAGGCGGACAGGGCCATCCGCCGCTGGTCATCAAGCTCGGCATCCATGCCGGCCCGACCATCGCCGTCACCCTGAACGACCGGCTGGACTATTTCGGGTCCACCGTGAACATGACCGCCCGGCTGCAGGGTGAGAGCCGGGGTGGGGAAATAGTCCTGTCCCCGGACATCGCGGAAGACCCGGCGATCCGCCCGATCCTGGCCGGGCGGGACTTGCGCCCCGACCAGGCGGCGCTCAAGGGCTACGACCAGGCGATTCCGTTCTTTCGCCTTTTGGCCAAGCCGCCGCACCCTTAGGTGCTTGATCGGCACATAGAAAATTAAGGATACCGCCCGATCATGGACGGTGGACCGGTCCGCGTGCCGGGTCCGAATGGGTGGCCCGCGCCTCATCGACAGGCCGGGCCGGTTGAAAGGCGTCATGACGGCCACCGGCAATTCCTCAGCAATCGTGACCAATGCGCTGCCCGCGGCGGATGCGCACCGCGCGGCGTGGTACGAGGATTTCTGCGCCCGGGCCAAGGGCACCAACGTCAACGACCGCACCCTGCTGGCGACCGACTACCTGAACCATTTCAACGAAATCATCATGCTCATGGAGTTGATCCCCGACGCGCCGGAATGCCTGGAGGATTGCCGCGCCTGGGAGCCCAAGAGCTATGTCGAGCATTTCCAGTCGTCTTCCATCGCCGACCGCGACCTCGCCATCGCCGCCTATCCCTATTCGCCACCGGAATTCCGCAACACCTTCGACTACGTGGTGGCGGAGATGAACCGGCTGGTGGCCGCGGCGCTGCCGGCGATCGAGGCGGCGACCACCAAGGGCGACACCGAACGCTGCCGCCACATCGTGGAGATGTCGGTCAGCGGCCTGCGCGCCCTGGTGGACCGGGCCAGCGCCGCCATCCACGGCGACATCCACGCCATGGACCAAGGCGAGATCGATCGCCTGATGGAACTGTCGACCGCTTCCTGGATCTGAGTCCGGCGCCCGTTCCGGTGCCTGCGACATCGGCGCCCGGGCCGGGCCGAAACCCTTGCCCTTCCTGGACTTACGCGCGCTTGCTCCGCTATAGTCTGCCCCGTTTTTGCACTGCGGCAGGGGAGCCTTCGTGGCGAAGAGCGAGCAGCCGGAACTGGATCAATGGCGGGCCTTGGCGGCGAAGGAATTGCGCGGCGCCGACCCGGCTGGCCTGACCTGGACGACGCCGGAAGGCATCGCGGTGAAGCCGTTGTATACCGCCGCTGACCTCGAGAACCTGCAGACCCTCGGATCGCTGCCCGGCTTCCCACCCTATCTGCGCGGTCCGCGCGCCACCATGTACGCCAACCGCGCCTGGACCATCCGGCAATATGCCGGCTTCTCCACGGCCGAGGAATCCAACGCCTTCTACCGCGACAACCTGGCGAAGGGGCAGATGGGCCTCAGCGTCGCCTTCGACCTCGCCACCCATCGCGGCTATGACTCCGATCATCCCCGCGTGGTGGGTGACGTCGGCAAGGCCGGCGTCGCCATCGACAGCGTCGAGGACATGAAGATCCTGTTCGACGGCATCCCGCTCGAGAAGATGAGCGTGTCGATGACCATGAACGGCGCCGTGCTCCCGGTGCTCGCCAGCTTCATCGTCGCGGGCGAGGAACAGGGGGTCAGGCAGGAGCTGCTCTCCGGCACCATCCAGAACGACATCCTGAAAGAGTTCATGGTGCGGAACACCTACATCTATCCGCCCGCCCCCTCCATGCGCATCGTCGCCGACATCATCGAATACACGGCGAAGAACATGCCGAAGTTCAACTCCATCTCGATCTCCGGCTACCACATGCAGGAGGCCGGGGCGACGGCTGTTCAGGAATTGGCATTCACCCTTGCGGATGGCATGGAATATGTCCGCGCCGCCTTGTCCAAGGGGCTGAAGGTCGACGAGTTCGCGCCGCGCCTCAGCTTCTTCTTTGCCATCGGCATGAACTTCTTCATGGAGGTGGCGAAGCTGCGCGCCGCGCGTTTCCTGTGGGCGAAGCTGATGAAGGGCTTCGACGCCAAGGACCCGCAATCCCTGGCGTTGCGCACCCATTGCCAGACCTCCGGCGTCAGCTTGACCGAGCAGGACCCCTACAACAACGTGGTGCGCACGACCATCGAGGCGCTGGCGGCGGTGCTGGGCGGCACGCAATCGCTGCATACCAACGCGCTGGACGAGGCGATCGCCCTGCCGACGCCGGCTTCGGCCGCCATCGCCCGCAACACCCAGCTGATCATCCAGGAAGAGAGCGGCATCCCCCATGTCATCGATCCGCTGGGCGGCAGCTACTACGTCGAGAGCCTGACCGCGTCGCTGGTGGCGGAAGCGGAGCAGCTGATCGCCGAGGTCGAGGCGCTGGGCGGCATGACCAAGGCGGTGGAATCCGGCATGCCCAAGCTGCGCATCGAGGAGGCCGCGGCGCGCCGCCAGGCCCGCGTCGATCGTGGCGAGGACGTGATCGTCGGGGTGAACAAATACCAGTCGGGCCAGAAGGCGGATCTCGACGTCCTCGATATCGACAATTCCAAGGTGCGCGAGGCGCAGATCGCCCGGCTCGGCCGGGTGAAGGCGGCGCGCGACGCCGGCAAGGCGAAGGCCGCCCTCGCGGCGCTGACCCAGGCGGCCAAGGACGGCACCGGCAACCTGCTGGAGCTTTCCATCGCCGCCATGCGCGCCCGCTGCACGGTGGGCGAGGTGTCGAGCGCGCTGGAGCAGGTCTATAGCCGGCACAAGGCGGAAGTCCGTTCGATCGCCGGGGTCTATGGCGCCGCCTACCGCAACGACCCCGATTTCCTCGCCATCCAGGGCGACGTCCAGGCTTTCCTGCAGGCGGAGGGCCGCCGGCCGCGCCTGCTGGTGGTCAAGCTGGGCCAGGACGGCCATGACCGCGGCGCCAAGATCATCGCCACCGCCTTCGCCGATCTCGGCTTCGACGTGGACATCGGGCCGCTGTTCCAGACCCCGGAAGAGGCCTGCCGTCAAGCCATTGAAAACGATGTGCATGTGATCGGCGTCTCTAGCCAGGCGGCGGGCCATAAGACATTGGTGCCGCAGTTGATCGCGGCGCTGAAGGCGGAGGGGGCGGGGGATATCCTGGTGGTGACCGGCGGGGTTATCCCGGCCCAGGATTATGAGTTCTTGAAAAAAGCCGGCGTGGCGGCAATCTTCGGCCCCGGCACCAACATACCGAAGGCGGCCGCTGAAATCCTGGGCCTGATCCGGCGTCAGCGCAAAGCTGCCTAGCATTGCATATCGTGGCCGGCCGAACCGGTTAATCCGGACAAGGCGTCATGCGCCGGCCACAGGGGAGGAAGGGTTATGAGCCTATTCGGCGATCGGCGGATCTGGGGGTTCGCCGCCGGCGCGCTCACATTGCTGTGGCTGGCCTTGGCCGGCTACTACATCCTCGACTACTGGGGCCTGGACGGACTCTCGGGCCTGCTGCCGCATGAGCTGGGCGCCATCGTCGCCGGCGTCGTCACGCCGGTCTTCTGCCTGTGGCTCGCCGCCGCCTATATCATGCGCGGGCGCGAGCTGCGCGACTACAACGACAAGCTGGCCGCGCGGCTGGCCGAGCTGACCTTCCCCGACGCCGCCGGCGAGCATCGCCTGCAATCGGCGGCCGAATCCCTGCGCCGCCAGGCGGCCGAATTGCGCGCCGCGACCGAGGAGGCCGCCGCCGCCCTCGACGGCACGCGTGCCCTGTTCCGCTCCCAGGCCTCCGACCTCGACACCGCCGCCAAGGCGGCCCGCGCCCGCACCGAGGACGTGGAGACCACGCTGGCCGAGCAGCGCCGGGTGCTGACCGAGATGATCGCGGTGGTGGAGAAGCAGCGCGGCGAATTGCGCCAGGCCGGCAAGGACCAGGCCGAGGCGCTGGGCGCCGCCGCCAACGAGGGTGCCGCCCGCATCGCCCAGGCGCTGGAGGTCAAGCGCGGCGAGATCACCGGCATCATCGACCGCATCCTCGACCACGGCTCCGCCGTGCGCGACGCGGTGGAGACCCAGGCCGATCGCCTGGGCGATGCCATCGACCAGAGCATCGACAAGTTCCAGGCGCGCCTCGACGCGCTGACCGGCCGCATCGACGACGCGACCGAATCCAGCCGCCGCCAGAGCGAGAGCATGATGCAGGCGGCCTCGGCGCAGACCGCGGCGCTGGAATCCGGCCTGCAGGCGGCGATCGACCATCTGAAGGGCCATGTCGGCGATCTGCAGGATTCGGTGCGCGCCGCGCTCAACGCCAGCGCCGCTGATCTCGCCAAGTCGCTCGCCGACACCCGCGACCGCAACGCCGAGCTGACCCAGCAGGTCCAGCAGGACCTGAAGCGCGGGGCGCAGAACCTGGAGGCGGCCGCCGCCTCCGCCGCCGTCACCCATACGCAGATGACCGGCAAGCTGAACGAGCAGGTGGCGCATCTGCAATCCGCCGCCAACGCGACCACGGAAAGCGTGCGCGCCGCCACCCAGGCCGAGATCGCCGGGCTGGAGCAGGCGCAGCGCACGGCCAACGAGCGATTCAAGGAGCTGGAGCGCACCGTGGCCGCGGTCTCGACGCAGCTCGGCCTCACCATCGCCGGCCATTCCAAGGCGCTGGAAGACAAGTCCACCACCGAGCATGAGCGCCTGGGCGAGGCGATGAACCAGATCGACCGCCGCTACGAGAAGCTGGTCGAAGGCATCGACAAGCACCGCAGCGACCTGCTGCTGGCAGCCGACGAAGGCGCCACGCGCCTGGCCAACGCGCTGAAGCGGCACCAGGACACGCTCGGCGGCATGGCCGCCTCGACCATGGCCGATCTGGTGCGCAAGACCAGCGAGGCGCAGCGCCAGTTCACCGATCACAGCAACGGCCTCGCCGCCACCATCCGCGCCGCGGCGGAACAGATGGGCGCGCAGCTCACCCGCCTGGCCGACCAGGCGGCGGCGGCGGCCGAGCGCTGCTCGGCAGACAACGCGGTACTGGAACAGGCGAGCCGCGCCCAGGTCGAGCGCCTGTCGGGTGCTGCCTCGATGGCGGCCGAGCAGTTCCGCCAGGCCTTCGACCGCCTGGCCGAGGATGTCTCGGCGATGGCGCAATCGGCCTCCGACCGCCTGGGCGAG
>JBGAGP010000202.1:0-3129 GCA_044226685.1 Dongiaceae bacterium | reverse complement strand
CGGGCGACGTCCTCGGAGGAACCGCCGAATTCCATCGCCATGGCGATCTCGTGGATGAGGGTGCCGGCCTCGGGGCCGAGGATGTGTGCGCCGAGCACGCGATCGGTGGCGGCGTCGGCGAGGATCTTGACGCTGCCCTCGGTGTCAGAATTCGCCTTGGCGCGGGAATTGGCGAGGAAGGGGAACTTGCCGACCTTGTACTGGATGCCGGCCGCCTTCAGTTCTTCTTCCGTCTTGCCGACGCTGGCCAGCTCCGGCCAGGTGTAGACGATGTTGGGGCAGGTCTCGTAGTTCACGTGCCCGGCCTGGCCGGCCAGGATCTCGGCCAGCGCCACGCCTTCCTCTTCCGCCTTGTGCGCCAGCATCGGCCCGCGTACCACGTCGCCGATGGCATAGATGCCCGCCACGTTGGTGCGGAAATGATCGTCGACCGCGATGCGGCCCTTCTCGTCCAGCTTCACGCCGGCCATTTCCAGCGCCAGGCCGTCGACGAATGGCCGCCGGCCGATGGCGACCAGCACCACGTCGCCGGTCAGCTCTTCCGCCGTGCCGCCCTTGGCGGGTTCCAGCGTCAGCGTGACCTTGCCCTTGGCCAGCTTCGCCGCCGTCACCTTGGTGCCGAGCTTGAACTCCATGCCCTGCTTGGCCAGCACCTTCTGGAAATCGGCGCCGATCCCGGCATCCATGGTGGCGACAATGCGGTCGAGGAACTCGACCACCGTCACCTTGGCGCCCAGCCGCCGCCAGACCGAGCCCAGCTCCAGCCCGATCACGCCGCCACCGATCACCACCAGGTGCTCCGGCACCTTCTCCAGCGCCAGCGCGCCGGTGGAGGACACGACCTGTTTCTCGTCGATCTCGACGCCTTTCAGCGGCGTCACGTCGGAGCCGGTGGCGATGACGATGTGCTTGGCGCTGATGGTCTCGCCCTTGCCGTCAACGATCGCCTCGACCTTGCCGTTGCCGAGCAGGCGGCCGAGGCCCTTCAGATAGGTCACCTTGTTTTTGCGGAACAGGAACTCGATGCCCTTGGTGAGGTCGCCGACCACCTTGTCCTTGCGGCCCATCAGCGTCTTCAGGTCGAATTCGAGCTTGCCGGCCTTCAGGCCGTGCTGGGCGAAATCGTGGCCGGCCATCTCGTAGAGATGCGAGGATTGCAGCAGCGCCTTCGACGGGATGCAGCCCACATTGAGGCAGGTGCCGCCAAGGGCGCCGCGCTTCTCGATGCAGGCGGTCTTCAGCCCCAGCTGGGCCGCCTTGATGGCGCAGACATAGCCGCCGGGGCCGCCGCCGATCACCACCACGTCGAATTCCTGGTCCGCCATCTTTCCGCTCCGTTCCCTCAGCCGCGCCGGATCAACACCGTCGCGCGCTCCTTGCGCTTGCCGTAGCGCGTCATCTTGGCGAATTCCGCGCGCGGCACCGCGTAGTCGGTCACCGTGCGCTTCGTCTGCCCCTTGTCGCGCGAAATCCAAGGGTCGTTGACCGTGACATGCTCGCCGTCGATCCCGGTCACCACCACCCAATGCGCGGTCGGGTCCTGGTGGATATACTCCATGCTGACCAGCACGATGGGCACGGCGCCAACCGCCAGCACCTGTTCCAGGTCGTCGACGGTCAATTCGCCGATGCGATAGGGGATGCCGAGGCGCCGCATCTCCGCCTTGTCGGCGCGGTCGAGCTCTTCCATCACCTTGGCGCGGGCCTTCTCGGCCGGACGGGTGCTGAGCAGGGCGCCCTTGTGGTTGACCCAGACCTCGGACTTGAAACCGCGCCGGTGGGCGGCCAGCGCCAGGCCGGTGGCGCCACAGCCACCGTGATGCGGCCCGCCCATGAAAATGGTGGTCGCCTCGCGGTAGAGCTGCAATTCGTGGGCGCGGGAGAAATCGGATTTCGGCGCCAGCGTCTTCATCGCCATCAGCAGCGCCGAGGGCCCGCAGGTGAAATCCGTGGTCTGGTTGTAATGCGGGACCTTTCCGCGCCAGGCGATCTTCGGCAGGCGCCCCCGCGCCGGCTTGGCC
The DNA here is from genome assembly GCA_044226685.1 of Dongiaceae bacterium. Classification (GTDB taxonomy): domain Bacteria; phylum Pseudomonadota; class Alphaproteobacteria; order Dongiales; family Dongiaceae; genus Dongia_A. The sequence continues at coordinate 1,108 of JBGAGP010000202.1, read as the reverse complement.
GCCGGCGCCTTGCGGGCCGGCTTCCGGGCCGTCTTGCGCGCCGGCTTGGGCACCACCCGCTTGCCGGCGGCGCGCTTGCCAGCCGCCTTCGCCACGCTCACAGCTCCAGGATCAGGCGCTGCGGATCCTCGAGGCATTCCTTCATCCGCACCAGGAAGGTGACGGCCTCGCGCCCGTCGATGATGCGGTGGTCGTAGCTCAAGGCCAGGTACATCATCGGCCGGATCTCGATCTTGCCGCCCACGGCCATCGGCCGCTGCTGGATCTTGTGCATGCCGAGGATGCCGGATTGCGGCGTGTTCAGGATCGGCGTCGACATGAGGGACCCGTAGACGCCGCCATTCGAGATGGTGAAGGTGCCGCCCTGGAGCTCGTCCAGCGACAGCTTGCCGTCGCGCGCCTTCTTGCCCAGCTCGCCGATCTTGGCCTCGATCTGCGGCAGGCTCATCTTGTCGGCGTCGCGCACCACCGGCACCACCAGGCCCTGCTCGGTGCCCACGGCGACGCCGATGTCGTAATGGTTCTTGTAGATGATGTCGGTGCCGTCGATCTCGCCGTTGACCGCCGGGATCTCCTTCAGCGCCTGGATCGCCGCCTTCACAAAGAAGCCCATGAAGCCGAGCTTCACCTTATGGCGCTTCTCGAAACTGTCCTTGTACTGGTCGCGCAGCGCCATCACCGCGCCCATGTCCACCTCGTTGAAGGTGGTGAGCATGGCGGCGGTGTTCTGCGCCTGCTTCAGGCGCTCGGCGATGCGGCGGCGCAGGCGCGACATCGGCACCCGCTCCTCCAGCGGCGCCAGGGCGCGCGGCACATGCGGCTGCTCAGGTTGCGGCGCGGGACGCGCGGCGGGAGCCTGCGGGGCCGGGGAAGCCTGCGGTGCGGCCGGCTTCGCCAGATGCGCGACCACGTCGCCCTTGGTCAGGCGGCCGTCCTTGCCGGTGCCGTCGATGGCCGCGGCGTCGACGCCGCTTTCCGCCACCAGCTTGCGCACGGCGGGGGATTGCACCTGTGCCGCCGCGGCGGGCGCTGAAGCTGATGCGGGGGCTGGTGCGGGGGCCGGTGCGGGAGTTGGCGCGGGAGCGGCGGCGGGTGCCGGCTTCGCCGG
>JBGAGP010000067.1:0-25946 GCA_044226685.1 Dongiaceae bacterium | reverse complement strand
CCGGGACGATCTCGTCCTTGAACTTGCCGGCCTTCTGCGCGGCCTCGGCCTTGTTCTGCGAGCCCAGCGCCAGCTTGTCCTGGTCCTCGCGGGTGATCTGCCACTTCTGGGCCACGTTCTCCGCGGTGATGCCCATGTGGTAGCCGTTGAAGGCGTCCCACAGGCCGTCTTTGATCATGGTGTCGATCATCTGCGTGTCGCCCATCTTGGTGCCGTTGCGCAGATGCATGCAGTGGGGCGACTGGCTCATGCTCTCCTGGCCGCCGGCCACCACGATCTCGGAATCGCCGTTGCGGATCGCCTGGAAGCCGAGCGCCACGCTGCGCAGGCCCGAGCCGCAGACCTGGTTGATGACATAGGCCGTGCTTTCGACCGGAATGCCGGCGGCGATGGCCGCCTGGCGCGCGGGATTCTGGCCGGCCCCAGCAGTCAGCACGTGGCCGAGGATCACCTCGCTCACGTCCTTGGCGTCGATGTGGGCGCGCTTCAGCGCCTCGACGATGGCGACCTTGCCCAGCTCATGGGCGGGCAGCGAACTCAGCGCGCCGTTGAAAGCGCCGATTGGCGTGCGGGCAGCGGCGACGATGACAACATCGGTCATGAAAATCTCCTCCCATTGGGTGGCGCGGCCTCAACTCGCTTGCCTAAGCCCGGAAAATCCAGGGGTCGCGCGGAATTTGTGCACTGCACAAACACTAGGGCCCGCAGCCACCCGGTGCAAGCGCCTCGGTCTAAGATGCGGCGACTTGCCGCCGAATCCAAGCCTCAAGCGGATCCCAGACCTTCGCGCGCGCACTGCCGCCCACCATCATGCCGATATGACCGGCGGACGGCACCTGGGTCTCGCCCCGCCGCAGACGCTGGGCCAGGCCTAGCGCGCTCTTGGGCGGAACGATCCGATCGCTGCTCGGCACCATCGCCAAGGCGGGCAGGTCGAGTAACTCCGGCGTCACCGCTCCGCCATCGATCTGCCATGCACCGCGGCCGGGCGTGTTCTCGCCATACCAGGCGCCCAGGCATTCCCGCGCGACCGGTGCGGCCAAGCCCACACCGTCATTGAGCCAATCCTCCAGCGCGACGAACTTCGCCGCCGGATCGCTCTCCGCCGGCATCTGGGCGAAGCGGCGGAACTTGGCGAGGATGGAGAGCGGGTCGAGGGCGGCGAAAAAGCTCTGCAGCAGGTCGACCGGCATCTCGCCCAGGATCTGGAACAGCGGATCGAGCCGCTGCCCCATGGCACCGATCAGCTGCGCCTGGACCTCGCCCTCGGCATGGAAATCCCACGGCGTGGCCAGGCAGACGAGCCCGGCCAGATCCTGCTGCCGCCGCAGCGCGAGCGCCAAGGCCAGCATCCCGCCCATGCAATAGCCGACAACGAAGATCGGCCCGCCGGGCACGCGCCGCACGGCATCCAAGGCCGCTTCCAGCCGCCCGGCGATGTAGCGGGTCAGATCGAAGCCCTGCTCCTCGGCGCCCGGCGCATCCCAATCGACGACGAAGGGCGCCATGCCGCGGCCGGCCAGATCGGCGAGGAAGGAACTGTCCTGGGTCAGGTCGAGGATGTAGTAGCGGTTGATCAGCGACGGGATCACCAGCACCCGGGGCGCCGCCGCATCGGCCTTGACGCGATAGTCGCGCAGCAGCGTCGTGCCTTCGCGCCACAGAACCGGACGGTCGACGAGCGCGCGGCGATAGGGATGGTGGCGATAGGCGGTGACGCCGTCGAGAAAGCCCGCGAGACGCCGGTGGCCCTCGGCGGTCAGCGCCGCGAGCAGCGCGCCCTCGTCAGACCTTTGCAGGTCGGCGTCGAGGCTTGCCAGGTTTTGCGCCAGCGGGCTTTCCAGGCTCGGCTGGGCCGCGACCTTCGAGCCTTGCCAAGCGGCTTTCAAGCTCGGCCAGGCGAGCGCGGAGTTGCCCCAGGTCGCCAGCGCCAGCGCCAGATGCTGCGGCAGCGGGCGTGGCCCCAGCCGCCGGGGCGGTTGGCCATCCGAACGGGAATGGGCTTGCGGGTTGGGCAAAACCGGTTCCTCCCTCGGTGGCGGCGCCCGGCATGCCGAAGCCGGCGCCGAAAGCCTGCAGCGGATTGCCGGGCGGCCAGGAGAACGGCGCCGCGGCGGTCATCAGTTTCAGGGCCTGGGCCAGCAGGGTGGGATCCTGGGCCAGCGCCGAGAGATGATCCTGCCAGAGATCCAAGAGCTTGCGGGAAAGTTCCTGCAGCCGCGCGGCCTCGCCGTCCCCCGCATTGGGCGCGGATTTCTCCGCCGCACCCGGCTGCGCGCGGCCCGGACCTCCGCTGGGATTTTCAGGTGCGGCGACCATGCTTGTCCTGCCTTCCGCGTAAACTATACGTGGGCGTTCCTTACTTTCGCAATGCAGCTATTGCATTGCCAAATAGGGGGTTGGACCTGCTATGCTGCATTGCATACAGGGATAAGGGATTTCCCCGCATGACCAACGGACACGACAACGGCAAACCGGCGGTGCGGATTAAGAAATACGCCAACCGCCGGCTGTACAACACCGCGACCAGCTCCTACGTGACCCTGGACTATCTGGCGCAGATGGTGCGCGAGGGGCAGGACTTCACCGTCGAAGACGCCAAGACCGGCGAGGACATCACCCGCTCGGTCCTGACCCAGATCATCGTCGAGGAAGAGGCCAAGGGGCAGACCATGCTGCCCATTAACTTCCTCCGGCAGCTCATCAGCCTCTACGGCGACAACCTGCAGTTCCTGGTGCCGCGCTATCTCGAGCAGAGCATGGAGGCGTTCGGCAAGAACCAGGAGCAGATGCGGCAATACATGAAGGAGAGCTTCGGCGGCATGTTCCCCTTCGACCGCTTCCAGGAGATGTCGAAGCAGAACATCGCCTTCTTCGAGCAGGCGATGCGCATGTGGTCGCCGTTCCGCGCAGGTCAGTCTGGCGGGCAAGCTGGCGCCGCTGCCGAAGCCACGCCGAGCGCCCCGGCCAGGGCGGAGGGCAAGGGCAACGATCTCGACGACCTCAAGTCGCAGATGCAGGCGCTTCAGAAGCAGCTTGAGAGCCTGGCCCAGGCTAATCAAAATCAGGCAAATCAGAAGAAGAGCGACAAGCCGGAGTAGCCGCGCGGGGCAGCTTTCCTTCTCCAGGTGTGGCTGTTCAGGCCTTCGCCGGCTGAGCTGTGGCGCCACCGGCGGTCGGCCGCACCCGGTCCTTGTTCAGGGTGCGCTCGAACCAGTTCAGGATCCGGGTCAGGATGAAGACCAGGATCACGTAGATGATCGCCCCGCCCACCAGCGGTTCGTAATAGCGCAGGTCCTGCTGCATGATGTAGCGGCCAGTGCCCAGCACCTCATAGACCGTCACCAGAGAGGCGAGCGACGTCGACTTCAGCAGCAGCACGGTTTCCGTACTCATCGCCGGCAGGCAGATGCGGATGGCGCGCGGCAGGGTGATGCGGCGGAAGATCAGCCAAGGCGACATGCCGAAGGCGCGGCCCGCCTCGATCTCGCCGTGCGGCACCGCCAGGATGGCGCCGCGCAGGATCTCGCCCGTATAACCGGCCGTGTTGATGCTGAGGGCGAAGATCGCGTACCAGATGCCGTCGCGCAGGAACGGCAGCACCCGCATCAGCGGCCGGCCGTCGATCTTGATCTCGCCGAACACCTGGCCCAGGCCGTAATAGATCAGATAGATCTGCACGATCAGCGGCGTGCCACGCATCAGCAGGATGAACACGTAAGACGGCATCCAGAGCAGGGGATTTGGATTGATGCGTGCCACCGCCACCGGCACCGCCAGGATGTTGCCGATGATGCCGCAGACGACAGTGAGCAGGATCGACAGCGGAATCGCCGCAATCAGCAGCGGCATGACATGGGCGACGAGGTAGCAGGGGCTGAATTTCGCCGCCAGCTCCATTTGCAGGAGAACGTCACTGAGCGCGGCGCATTGGTCGACTGTCATCGCGCTGCTCCTAGACCCGCCGCACGCCGCGATTGGCGCGCTTTTCGATCCGGGCGAGAACGGTCATGGACACAATTGTCAGGCATAGGAAGATCAGGCCCGCAATTGACAGGAAGAACAGGTATTCCTTGGTGGCCGAAGCGGCGATGGTTACGTTCTTCAGGACCTCGAAAGCGCCCACCGCGCTAACCAGAGCACTGTCCTTGGTGATGTTGAGCCATTGGTTGCCCATGCCCGGGATGGCATAGCGGATCATCTGCGGGAACACGATGCGGCGGAAGCGCAGGGCACCGCGCATGCCGTAGGCGCGCGCCGCTTCGATCTGACCCTTGGGGATTGCCTCGATGGCGCCGCGCAGCACATCGGTGAGGTAGGCACCATAGATCGACCCTAGCGCGACCACCACGGCTGCGAAGGCGCTGACCTGAAAGTCCTCCTCGACGATGCCGATTCCGACCAGCACCGCTTTCATGGCGCTGCCGCCGGCATAGTAGATAAGGATGATCAGCAGCAGCTCGGGGATCGCCCGCACCAGCGTCGTGTAGAGATCGCCGATACGGTACAGCACCTTGTTGCCGCTCAGCTTCGCGCCCGCGCCGAGCAGGCCCAGCAGGAAGGCGAAGAAGTAGCTGCAGGTCGAAATCTGGAGGGTGAGCAGCAGGCCATAGGCGAGCTCGTCGCTCCAGCCATTGGCGCCCCAGCCGAGCAGTCCGAACAATGATGGCTCAGCGTCCATGTCTCCCCCGGACCAACTTCCGTCCCGCCGTTTCTTGTCACCGCGGCGACGATTCCCGCCTGCCCGCTCCGCCCACTTGCAAGGTCTTGCTATAGCACGAAAAGAAAAAAGCCGCCCGATGTTTCATCGGGCGGCTTTCGTCTCGGGTCCGAAGACCGGCTTACATCGTCGGCTTCTGGATCTGGTCGCCGAGGCCCGGATAGGCCTTCAGCATCTCGTCATACTTGCCGCTCTTCACCACTTCGGCGATGCCGGCATTGAGCTTGTCCTTCAGCGCGGTATCTTCCTTGCGGATGCCGCCGCCGACACCCTCGCCGAAGATCGGATCCATCGGCCAGCTGATCTTGGTCGCGAAATCCTTGTGCGCTTCCAGGAACGGCGCCAGCGAGGTCGCCGATTCGGAGACGTAGTCGAGGCGGCCGGCCGCGAGATCGGCCAGCGCGTTGTCGAGCGTGTCATAGAGCTTCACTTCGGCGACGCTGCCGAAATACTTCTCGACGAAGTTGGCGTGGATCGTCGAAGTCTGCACGCCGATGACCTTGCCCTTCATGCTGTCCGGCGCGTTCATGTCGATCTTGGTGTCGTCCGACGCCAAGCCGATCATGGTGTTGGCCGAATCATAGTACATGTCGGTGAAGTCGATGACCTTGCGGCGCTCTTCGGTGCGGGACATCGAGGACCAGATCACGTCGATCTTCTTCTCGGTCAGCGCCGGGATGATGCCGTCCCAGGCCACTTCCACCAGCTCGCAATTCATCTTCTCGGCTTCGCAGACGGCCTTCATCAGGTCCATCTCGAAGCCGACCCAGGTGCCGCTCGCGTCCTTGGAGGAGAACGGCGGATAGGGCTCCGCGGCCACGCCGAATTTAACGGTGTCCGCCGCCTGAGCTGTCATGGCCGAAAACGCCAGCGCCGCGCCAGCGATCAAGCCACCGATGACCTTCTTCATCTTCCTGTATCCCTCGATGATTGTAACGGGCCGACCGGCCCACAAGCCTCCCGGGCCTTTGCTTGGTCACCCCGATTGCGGAGGCCCATCCGATCGGTTCGATGACAAAGCTAGCATAGGGAAATTGCCGCTGGGTAGCGGGATTCACACAAAAGGCGCCGCAAATTCCCGTGATGTTCTCGTATTGTCCAGGCGGTCAGAACAACCTAGATGCGGCCGAGATGCCGGGCCAACCGGTCCATCGCCTGGGCCAGGCGCTCATTGCTCTGGGCGTAGCACAGGCGCAGATAGGGGGCGCCGCCAGCGCCAAACGCGGTGCCGGGCGCAAGGCCGACGCCCGCCTCCTTCACCAGCCGTTTGCAGAATTCGACCGGGTCGCCCATCTCCTCGATCTTCAGCATCAGGTAGTAGGACGCGTCCGCCGGGATGACCGAGACCCGGTTCATCGCCGACAGGCGCTCCATCACCAGGTCGCGGCCCTGGCGGCAGCGTTCGACCATCCACTTGACCCAGGGCTCGCCCTGGCGGATCGCCGCCACGCAGCCGGCCTGAAGGAATCCCTGCCCGCCCGACGTGTTGAACTCGATCAGCCGGTCGAGCTGGTCGGTCAGGCCCTCGGGCATGATCATCCACCCCACCCGCCAGCCGGTCATGGCCCAGGTCTTGGAGAAGCTGTTGACCACGAAAAGCGGGTCCCCCGGCCGCGCGATCTCCAGGAAGGACGGCGCCACCGGGGCGTTGTAGATGAGCCGGTTGTAGACCTCGTCGGAGATGAGGGCGATGCCGCGGGCGCGGCAGAAATCGAGCGTCGCCCGGCGCTGCGCCTCGGGCATGATCCAGCCGGTCGGGTTGCCGGGCGAGGCGATATAGATCGCCTTGGTGCGCGCGTCGCAGGCGGCGAACAGGCTCTCGATGTCGAGCTCCCAGCCATGCGGGGTGCCGACCAGCGGCACCTGCCTGGCGATGCCGCCCTGGATCTGGGCGCAGGCGAAGATGTTGGGCCAGACCGGCGTCACGCAGACGATGTTGTCGCCGGCCGAGAGCAGCGTCTGGACGATCAGCATCATGGCGTTCATGCCCGAGCTGGTGACGGCGATGCGCGCGTCGGCGATCTCCACGCCGTAGAGGTCGCGGTGGTAGTCGGCGAGCGCCTGGCGCAGTTCCGGGATGCCGCGCTTGTGGGTGTAGAAGGTCTGGCCTTCCTGCATCGCCTTGGTGGTGGCGTCGCAGATGAAGCGCGGCGTCGGCAGGTCGCCCTGCCCAACCCACATGCCGATGGTATCCGGGTAGTCGAAGCCCATGCGCCAGACTTCGACGATCTTGGATTCCTCCAGCTCGGCGATGTCGGGACGGATGTTCACCGGGAACGCAGTCATTGACGCCTCATTCTGCCATCTTGCGCGCGATGCCCGCCGCTGCCGGCGCCGGGCGGCGCCACAGGGCGAACACATTGCCGACCAGGATCAGCGCGACCCCCAGGATCGCCTGGACCGGCGGGCGATAATCCTCGAACACCGCGCTCAAGGCCAGGGCCAGGATCGGGAACAGCACCGAGGAATAGGCTGCCCGGCTGGCGCCGATGCGCCGCGCCAGGGTCAGGAAGCAGCCGAAGCCGATCACCGTGGCGAACAGCGCCAGGAACAGCAGCGAGACCGTGTAGCTGGTGGCCGGGTTGTAGACCAGCGGCGCGCCATGCAGCATGGCGAAGACGAAGGAGACCGCCGCCCCCACGCACATGCCGATGGTGTTGGACTCGACCACGCCAATGCCGCGGCGGCCGAGCCCCACCGAGGCCATGTTGCCGAAGGACGCGCAGAGCGTGCCCAGCACCGACAGCACCAGGCCGAGGACCACGCCATGGTTGATCTCATGGCCGACGAAATCCGGCCAGAAGGTGAGCGCCAGCCCGACCAGCCCGAAGGCGGCGGCGACCGCCACGCGGGGCTCGATGCGGTGGCCGAAGAGGATGGCGCCGTTGACCATGTTCATCACGGTGATCATGGAAAACACCACCGCCAGCAGCCCGGTCGCCAGATGCGCGGCCGCGTAATAGAACAGGATGTAGTTGGCCGAGAACAGGAACAGGCCGAGCAGCGCCATCAGGCCGACATCGCGCGTCGGAAAGCGGAAACGCCGCCCGGTCGCGAGGCAGAACGCCACCATGATCCCCGCCGCCAGCATGAAGCGGTAGGCGATGGACAATTCCGGCGCGACGCCGACCTGGTACAGCATCGCGTGCCAGGAGACGCCCCAGACAATGACGGTGACGGTGTAAAGCGCCCAAGTCGGCATGGATCGACCCCTGAATGCGGCGCAGGCTATCGGAGCGCGCTATCTTCCGGCAATTGCCGCCGCGCGCATGGCGGGCATGCATACAAGGCGAGCCGGCAACGCGCCCTCCAACCTCCAGTCGGCACGGTCACAAGGCGTCGCCGAATTGTCCGTCGGGGTCTTCGACCAGGATCATGTCGTGTTGCTCGAGGAGCGGCATGATGAGGCCCTCCAATTCCGTCCTCCAGAATGCCCCGTCATAGAACTCGTCGCGCATCCGGTCGCGCGACACCAAATCCGGAAAACCACGCATCCAGAAGAAGATGTCGGGATCCTGCACGGAAGGAAACGGCCCCAGAACCTTCATGCCGATCTGCCGCAACACCGGGAACGAGCGTTCAACCAGGATGTCCATGACGCGTTGGCGCATTCCGGGTTTCGTCCGATAGGTGCGCATCTCGATGACACCCGGCATCTCAACCTCTTCTATTGAGGGCCCTGTTCCGGAGATTGTCTCCCGACAATCGAAGCCGACTCATCAGAAACGATCCGCCGCGTCCTCGGCCAGGCGCGCAGCGATTTCCGGCATCAGGGCGGCGTCGACATTGGCGAACGCGACGCGCAGGAAATCGTCCTGGTTGGCGCCGAACACGCTGCCCGGCAGGGCCAGCAGGTTCTGCCGGTCGGCCAGGCGCCGCGCCACCGTGCTCGCCTTCTGGCCGCGATGCGGGTGCCGGACATAGGCGAAATAGGCGCCGGCGGTGATCAGCTCATAGCCAAGGTCGTTGCGCGCGAAGGCCTTGACCAGCGCCGCGCGGCGGTCGCGCATCATCAGCGTGTTGGCCCGCCGCCAGTCGCCGAGGTTGCCGAGGCCGAAATGCGCCGCCTCCTGGCCCACGCGCGGGGCGCAGATGGCGACGCAATCCATCGCCTTCGCCGCATGGTCGATGAAATCCCTGCCGGCGACAATGGCACCGACCCGGTAGCCGGTAACCGCGAAGACCTTGGAGAAGCTGTAGAGGTGGATGAGCGTGCCCGCCCAATCCGCATCGCGCAGCAGGTCATGCGGCGCGCCGTAGACGGGCAGGAAATCGCGATAGGTCTCGTCCAGCACCAAGGCGATGTTGCGTCGCTTCGCCAGGTCGCGGAAGGCGCGCAGGGTCTCCGGCTTGTAGATGGCGCCGGTCGGGTTGTTGGGCGAGACGAGCACGATGGCCCTGGTCTTCGGCCCGATGGCGCGCTCCGCCTCGGCCAGGTCCGGCTCGCCACCCGCGTCGGGACGGAAGGCCAGCGGCACCAGGCGGATGCCCAGCATCTGCAGCCACATCTCGTAATTGAAGTAGAAGGGCGCCGGCATGACGATCTCGTCGCCCGCCTGGGCCAGGCTCATCATGGCGAGGCAGAAGGCCTGGTTGCAGCCGGCGGTGATCATCACCTGCTCCGGCTTCACCGCCGCGCCGTAGAAGCCGTTGATGTCGGCCGCCAAGCTTTCGCGCAATTTCGGCAGGCCGCAGATGTCGGTGTAGCGCGAGGTGGTCGGCTCGACGACCAGCTTCGCCAGATGCTGCTGCAACGCCGGCGGCGGCGGATAGCCCGGCACCGCCTGGCAGACATCGATCAGCGGCTTGTCGGCGGGAAAGCTGCGCCCCGCGATCCAGCCCTGCGCCTCCGCGATCGCCGGCTCGGCCACGCCGGCGAGTAGTTCGTTGACGCGATAGCTCACGACTGCAGTTCCTTCAGCCCGGCATAGAGCTCCAGCGCTTCCGGGTTGGCCAGAGCTTCCTTGTTCTTCACCGGGCGGCCATGCACGACATCGCGCACGGCGAGCTCGACGATCTTGCCGGACTTGGTGCGCGGGATGTCGGCGACCTGGACGATCCTGGCCGGCACGTGGCGTGGCGTGGTGTTCTGGCGGATCTGCTTCTTGATCTTGTCCTGCAGGGCGGAATCCAGCGCGACGCCCTCGCGCAGGCGCACGAACAGCACGACGCGCACGTCGTTGTCCCAGTCCTGGCCGATGACGATGCTCTCCAGCACTTCCGGCAATTGCTCGACCTGGCGGTAGATCTCCGCCGTGCCGATGCGCACGCCGCCGGGATTGAGCACCGCGTCGGACCGGCCATAGACGATGATGCCGCCATGCTCGGTCAACTCGACATAGTCGCCGTGGCGCCAGACGTTGGGATAGGTCTCGAAATAGGCGGCGCGGTATTTCTTGTCGCCGGGGTCGTTCCAGAAGCCGATCGGCATGCAGGGAAAGGGTGCGGCGCAGACCAGCTCGCCCTTCTCGCCCTGGACCGGCTTGCCGTTGTCGTCCCACACCTCGACCTTGAGGCCGAGGCCGCGCATCTGGATCTCGCCGCGCCAGACCGGGCCGGTCGGGTTGCCCAGCATGAAGCAGGAGACGATGTCGGTGCCGCCGGAGATCGACGACAGGCACACGTCCTTCTTCACGTGCTGATAGACCCAGTCGAAGCCTTCCGGGGCCAGCGGCGAGCCGGTCGACGTCACCATGCGCACGGTCGAGAGATCATTGGTGCGCATCGGGTCCAGCCCCTGCTTGGCGCAGGCGTCGATGTATTTGGCCGAGGTCCCGAACAGCGTGCAGCCCTCCGCCTCGGCATAGTCGAACAGGATGTTGCCGCCGGCGGCGAAGGGCGAGCCGTCATAGAGCAGCAGGGTGGCGCCCGACGCGAGGCCCGAGATCAGCCAGTTCCACATCATCCAGCCGCAGGTGGTGAAATAGAACACCCGGTCGTGCGGCCGCACGTCGCCGTGCAGCTGATGTTCCTTCAAGTGCTGCAGCAAGGTGCCGCCCTGGCCATGGACGATGCATTTCGGCACGCCGGTCGTGCCGCTGGAGAACATGATGTAGAGCGGATGGTTGAAGGTGACCCGCTCATAGGCGATCGGCCCGCCCACCTGCGCCGCCAGAACTTCCGGCAGCAGCTTCGCCTTCGGCAGCTTCGACAGGTCGGGCTTGTCGCTGAGATACGGGAAGACCAGGATCTCCTTCAGGCTGGGCAGCTGCGCGGTGAATTCCGCGACCCGGGCCAGGCAGTCGTGCTGCTTGTCGTTGTACCAGTAGCCGTCGGCGGTGATCAGCACCTTGGGCTCGATCTGGCCGAAGCGGTCGAGCACGCCCTGGACGCCGAAATCCGGCGAGCAGGAGGACCAGATGCAGCCGATCGCGGCGGCGGCGAAGGCGCCGATCACCGCCTCCGGCGCGTTGGGCACGAAACCGGCCACGCGGTCGCCCGGCTGCAGGCCGAGGGAGCGCAGATGCTGCGCCAGGCGGCTCACCCGGTCGAGCAGGTCGGCATAGGTCAGGCGCCGCTTCACCTTGTCCTCGCCCCAGAAGACGATGGCGTCGCGCCCCGTCCAGGCCGGGTCGGCGGCATGGCGCAGCATGTTCTCGGTGAAATTCAGCCGCGCCTCGGGGAAGAACTGGGCGCCCGGCATCAGATGACGGTCCTTGAGGATGGTCTTGCCCGGCCCGTCGCCGATGACACCGCAGAAGCGCCACAGGCTTTCCCAGAAATGCTCGATCTCGGTGACCGACCACTGCCAGAGCTCGGCGCTGTCCTTGAGGTCGGCCGACCAGTCGCGCGCCACCTGGGCGCGGAATTTGGTCATGTTGGCGTCGGCGATCTGGGCGGCTGAAGGCCGCCAAAGGGGCTCGGTCATCGAATCTCGCTCGTTCCTGTCGCGGCCGCCCGTTTCCGCACCGCTTTCCTGCGCCTGTCGCATGGCGCCCCGCAGCGGCAACAGTGGCGGGGACGTGCCTTTGTCTCTAATCTGCTATGTCTAATCTGCCGGGCCAGTCAGTTGCTACACAAGAATAAAGCCTCGCGGCCGCCGCCGAACCATGTATTGATCGCCGCGGGCTTGACCGTTTTCGCCGGTCTCTGCTTTGCCTGCCTCAGTGCCCAGGTCAAGTTCCTGTCCGGCGACCTGCACGGCTTCGTCATCACCTTCTGGCGCAATTTCTGGGGCCTGTTCTTCATGCTGCCCTGGCTCTACCGCCAGGGCCTGGGCGAACTCAGCTGGCCGCGCATCCGCATGTTCACCCTGCGCTCGGCGATCAGCCTTGCCTCCATGCTGTGCGGCTTCACCTCCCTGCACTACCTGACGCTGGCCAACGGCACCGCGCTCAGCTTCACCGCGCCGCTCTTCGCCACCATCATGGCCGCATTGGTCCTGGGCGAGACGGTGCGGCGGCGGCGCTGGTCGGCGACCATCGTCGGGTTCATCGGCGTGCTGATCGTGTTGCGGCCGACCGTCAGCGGCATCAGCTTCGGCGAGGTCCTGGCCTTGGCCGGCGCCTTCCTCACCGCCCTGGTGATCATCATCGTCAAGCAGATGTCGAAGACCGAGCCGAGCAACGCCATCGTCGCCTACATGGTGCTGCTGCTCACCCCCATGTCGCTGGTCGTCGCCGTGCCGTTCTGGAGCTGGCCGCAGCCGAGCGACTGGCCCTTCGTCATCGGCATGGGGCTGGCCGGGACCATCGGCCACGTCTGCTGGACCCGCGCCATTTCCATGGCCGACGCCTCGGTCGTGGTGCCGTTCGACTATGTGCGCCTGATCTTCACCATCGTCATCGGCATCCTGGCCTTCAGCGAGCATCCCGACCTCCACACCCTGGTCGGCGCCGGCATCATCGTCTGCGCCGGCATCTACATCGCCCGGCGCGAGGCGATGATGAACCAGGGCGTAGCGCAGCAGGCGGTCGCCGCCGCCGGCGATCCGGCGCGGCCGGCCGAGCCCGACCGCCCGAATCCCGACAAGCCGGGCCGCGACCCTGCATGACACGAAAGGCGGCGCTGAAACGCTGGCACGGCCTGTCGCCCAATCTGCAGGGCGCCTGCTGGATGCTGCTGTCCTGCCTCGGCTTCTCGGTGATGGTGAGCTTCGTCAAGATCGTGGCGCGCGACCTCGGTCCCTTCGAGACCACGTTCTTCCGCTGCTTTTTCGGCCTGGTCGCGCTGTTCCCGTTGATCGCCTGGCACGGCATCGGATCGCTCCGGACCCGCCACCTCGGCATGCACACCTGGCGTGGCATCCTCGGCATGGTGTCGATGATGTGCGCCTATTTCGGCATCGAGCGCCTGCCGCTCGCGTCCTATACCGCGCTCAGCTTTTCCAAGCCGCTCTTCGCCATCGTGCTGGCGGTGATCGTGCTGCGGGAGGTGGTGCGCTGGCGGCGCTGGGCGGCGACCCTCGTCGGCTTTTTCGGCGTGCTGGTGATGATGCGGCCGGGCACCGAATCCTTCGACCCCAACGCGCTCTTCGCCCTGGGCGACGCCTTGTCCATCGCCATACTGATCACGGTGCTGAAACGCATCCCGGCCTATGAGCGGCCGCTGGCGATGCTGTTCTATTTCGGCGTGATCTCCTCGCCGCTTGCCCTCACCTTGACCCTGGCTTCGCAGCCCTGGATCTGGCCGGACGGAATCGCCTGGGCGATGCTGGCGGCGATCGGCGTCACGGGAGCCTTGTCGCAATACTGGTGGATCATGGCGTTCCGCACCGGCGAGGCCTCGGCGGTGGCGCCCTTCGACTATTCGCGCCTGATCTTCACCGGCGCGGTCGGCCTGGTGGTGTTCGGCGAGGTGCCCGATGTCTGGACCGTGGCTGGCGCCGGGCTGATCGTCGCCAGCACCATCTATCTGGCGCGGCGCGAGGCGCGCCAGAGCCGGACACCCGCCGGCACCACCACGCTCACAGGGTGAAGCTCCGCCCGGTCCCGGCCTTGAGCGCCTTGGCATAGACCAGGTCGGCCGCGACCATGTCCTCCATGGCGATGCCCATGGCCTTGTAGACGGTGATCTCTGCCGCCGTCCGGCGGCCGGGCGCGCGGCCCAGCAGCACGTCGCCAAGCTTGGCGCCGCGGCGCCAATCGAGCCCGGCAAGCTCGGCGCAGCCGACCGGCGGCGGCGCAAAGGCATCCTCGGTCTCGACAAACAGGCTATGCGCCCGCGGCAGCTCCGCCGGCAGCTCCCCGTCCGGCGGAAAGTAGCCGACCGAGGTCACATGCGTCCCCGCGCGCACCCACTCGGCACGGATCACCGGCGAGGACGCATGCGTGGCAAGGCAGACCACATCCGCATCGCGCACGGCCGCTTCGACGTCGCGCACCGCGCGGACATTGGCGAACTGCGCCGCCAGCCCCTCGGCATCGGCGTAGTGCAGCGAGGCCAGCCGGATCTCCGCGAACGGCCGCGCCAGGCCCAGCAGGCGCAGATGCGCGCGCGCCTGCACGCCGGCGCCGATTACCGTGGCGATCCGCGCCCCCGGCCGGGCCAGTTCGCGCACCGACAGCACGGCGGAACCGGCGGTGCGCATCGCGGTGATATGGGTCCCATCCATGACGCAGACCGGCATGCCGGTCCTGGGGTCGAACAGGCTGATCGTGGCAAGGTGGCTCGGCAGGCCGAGCGCGAGGTTGCCGTCGAACACATTCACCACCTTGACCGTGATGTTCATGCCTTCGGTCCAGGCCGGCATGGCGAGGGAGAAACCGGTGTGCGGCACCGTCACCTCCGGCCGCGGCGGCGTCTGCACCAGGCCGGCGGCGAGCCGCTTGAAGCCGTCCGCCAGCGCGTCGAGCAATTCGCCCGGCTCCAGATAGCCGGCAACGTCGCTTTCGCTCAGGCACAGCACGCGCACGTCGCCCTTGCGGATGTCGGCGGCGCTTCGCGCCGCGCCGGTCGGCCTGTCATCCATGCCCGCCCTTGCCTCCGGGATTCCCGTTTCCATGACTTCATGTAATAATCCCTGCCAAGTGAACCTCGATCCAATGCCATAAATTCCACATGCATTACTTGTAATCATGACCAAGCCCGCCCGTCGCTTGCCGTCGCTCACCGCGCTCCGGAGTTTCGAGGCGGTGGCGCGGCATCTGAGCTTCACCAGGGCCGCCGAAGAACTCGGCGTCACCCAGGCGGCGATCAGCCGCCAGGTGAAGGCGCTGGAAGCGGCGCTGAGTGTCCTCCTGCTTGTGCGCGGCAAGGCCGGCAACACGCTGACCGATGCCGGCGAGCAGCTCTTTGGCGGCATCCATCGCGGCTTCGACACCATCGCGCAGGCGATCGAGCGCATCAGCGGCAGCGGCAACCGCCAGATTCTCAACGTCAGCGTCGCGCCGTTCTTTTCCGCGCGCTGGTTGACGCCGCGGCTGATGGGCTTCCTGCGCCGCCATCCGGAGATCGACCTGCGGCTGCACCATTCCTACCAGCCGGCGGACTTTCGCCGCGAAGGCATCGACATCGGCATCAACTGGGGTTCCGGCGCTTGGCCGGGCACGGCGGTCGACCTGGTCATGCCCGGAGACTTGACGCCGATGCTGAGCCCGGCGCTCGCGCGGCGGGCTGGCAAGCTCACGGATCCGCGGCAGCTGCTCAAGCTGCCGCTGCTCTATGAATTCGCGCTTTCGGACTGGGAGGCCTGGTTCAAGGCCAGCGGCATCGCCATGCCGGCGGTCGACAGCCTGCGCCTCAGCGATTCGCACGCGCTGCATCGCATGGCGATCGACGGTCATGGCGTGGCCTTGTTCTTTGCCGGCCTGGCGGACGAGGACCTGGCGGCAGGCCGGCTGCTGCGGCCCTTCGCGGCGCAGATGAACACCGGCGCCAGCTACTATCTCAACTATCCGGCGGAGCGCGACTTGCCGTCGAAGGTGAGGAAGTTCCGTACGTGGATCCTGCAGGAGGCGGCCGGAACAAGCGGCGCCTAGCGGCGCTCAGACGCTCGCTTGCAGCAGCCGGTCGAGCGCTTCCTTCGCGCGCTGGCGATGCTCCGCCTTGATATGCGGCAGCACGGCGCGGATCGCGGCATAGATCGCGGTGGCGTCGTCGGCGAAGCCGAACAGCGGCATCACATCGGGCACCAGGTCGAACGGGACCACGAAATAGGCGAGCGCGCCGTAGAGAATGGCCTTCACCCGCAAGGGCGTCGCCGGATCGATGGCGCAATAGTAGACGGCGGTGGCGTCGTCGATGAAGGGGACCTTGCGGGCCGTCGCCTTCAGCTTGCGCCAGAAGTCGCGTTCCACCCGGGCCTCGTCCTGCTTCAGCCGGTCCGCCTCGAGCGGGGTCAGTTCCTGCGCCATGACCAAGGGATATGGCCCCGGCAAACGCCATTGCAAGACCCCGTGGCGGCAGGGGTGAAGGAATCCTTAACCAAGATTTCCTAGGCTCCAGGCCATGCGCGCCTTCCTTGCCGCCCTTGCCTTCTGCCTTTCCGTGCCGGTCGTTGCCGCGGCCGGGCAAGAACCCGCGCCCGCCATCAGCGATCCGTCCGGCGAACAGATGGGCGCCGCCGCCCCGGCCAAGCCGCAATCCATCGTGGTCATGGTGGACGGCGAGGCGCGTTCCTGGGCGCCGCTGGAAAAGGGCACCGATGCGGCCTGGGCCGCCTACCTGGCCGGCGATTTCCCCAAGGCGGTGCCGGTCTTCGAGCGGCTGGCCAAGATCGGCCATCCGGTCGCGGAATGGCTGATGGGCAACGTCTATTTCTTCGGCCAGGGCCGGCCGCGCGACTTCGCGCTGTCGCAGCAGATGTTCGAGGCGGCCGCCGACCAGGGCTATTTCGCTGCCTATGCGCCGACCGCGCAGATGTACGAGCAGGGCCTCGGCACGCCTGCGGACCCCTCGAAGGCCTACTACTGGTACAACATCGCCGCCGCGCAGTTGCGCGACAGCATCGAGCGCACCGACATGATCAAGCGCCGCGAGACCGTCGCCGCCCTGCTCACCCCGGCGCAGATCGAAGCGGCGCAGAAGCGCGCCAACGGATTCCAGCCGAAGCAAATCGTCCCGCCCGATCCCGAAGACGTGGACTGGCTGCAGGAATAGCGCGCCGCCGCTACTCCGCTTCCTTCACCTCGAAATCGTGGGTGATGGTGGCGGTCTTCGCCAGCATGATGGAGGCGGAACAGTATTTCTCCGCCGACAATTCGACGGCGCGGCCGACCGCTTCGCGCTTCAGGTCGCGGCCGGTCACCACGAAATGCACGTGGATGCGGGTGAAGACCTTGGGGTCCTCGGGCGCCCGCTCGGCCTCCAGCGTCGCCACGCAGTCGCGCACGTCGTGCCGACCCCTGGACAGGATATGGACGACATCGACGCTGGCGCAGCCGCCCATGCCCATCAGCACGTATTCCATCGGCGAGGGCGCGCCGCCCGTCTCCTCGCCGAGGATCTTGGCATGCATCGGCAGGGCATGGCCGCTGCCGCTTTCGGCGAGAAAAGAGCCGCCGCTGACCCAGGTAATTTTCGCCTTCATGCGTGCTTGCCGTCCCCGCCGTTCCTGCTGTCCTTGCCGTTCTGGCGCGCCGACGCGCCTTCCATCCTGGCGCCGGTCAATCGAGCCAAGGCGGCCGCCAGGCCCAGGCGCGGGCTGCTCAGCACCGGAATCGGCAGGCGCGCCAGCAGATCGGCCACCGGCGCCATCGACGCCTGCGCCAGCACCACCGCGTCGACGGTGAGCGGCGAATCCAGGATCGCATCGGCGATGGCGCGGGCGAAGCCCGCCTCATTGCCGTCCTGGAACAGGCGCCAGGCGGAAGGCAGAAACATGGTCTCGATCTCGACCTGGCGGTCGCCCGCCGCCGCCACCTCGCGCAGCAAGGCGCTGGTCGGGATCAGCGTCGAGGGCAGGCAGGCGACGACCAGGATGTGCCGGCCCTCCGCCACCGCGCGTTCCGCCATCGGCCGGTCGACCCGCAGGGTCGGCAGGCCGAGCCGGCCGCCCACCAGTTCGGCGAGGCGGCCGATGCTGGAACAGGTGCACAGCACCTGGGCGGCGCCGTTGGCGTGCAACTCCGCCAGCGCGGCGCTGATCGCCGCGGTCTGGCGCGCCTCGGCGACGTCGTCCAGCGCGTCGCGCAGCAGCTCCTCGCGCACGTTGTGGATCCAGGTAACGCCCGGCGGCGCCATCTCACGCAGCAGCGCGCCGAAACGGTCGCGATTGCTGCTGGCGGTATGCAGCAGGCCGAGCGCGGGCGCGGTCATAGTCCGGCGTGCCTGAACTGGATGCGGGTGTTGTCGTAGGCGGCAACGAGATTGACCCGGTCGCCGGGCTGCACCGCGACGGGCTGGGCGAAGAACTCCGCCGCCTGCTTCCAGTGGTTGCTGCGCGCCGGGCTGGCCGAGGAATAGACGATCTCCTCGTCCATCACCAGGTCGAACCAGAAGGCGACGCCGTGCACGATGCCCGAGGTGGTCGCCGTCACCTGCAGCAGCTTGGCATCGCGTTCCGGCATGTTCTGGCGGAAGTCGAAGTCGAGCGCGCGGAACGGCTGCGACAACTGCCGGATCAGGTCGGCGGCCATGTCGATCTGGGCGTAGCCGGGCGAGCGCAGCTTGTCGAGCGGGCTCAAATCGAAACCGGAGATCTGGCGCACCGGATTGATGCGGTAGAGTTGCGGCGCCTCGATCAGCGCGGCGTGGACCACAGCCGCCGCCGGAATGATCTTGCCGCCAGGCTTCAGCAGGTTCTCGCGCGCATGCTGCAGCACCGGCAGCATGTTGGGCGACAGCATGCCGATATTGAGAAGCTCGGAGACGAAGACATCGGCCGGGGCCGGCAGCTCCGCGCCGACCTGCAGCTGCGTCGATTTTCGCGTCAGGATGGTGATGCGCTCGGAGAGGCCGTTCTTCGCCACCACCTCGCTGGCGATGTCGGCCATCAGCGGCAGCACCTCGCAGCTGATCACTTTCGCGGCGCCGGCGCGCGCCGCCATCATCGCCACCAGGCCGGAGCCGGTGCCGATCTCCAGCACCAGGTCGCCAGGCCGCACGGCGCGGCGCAGCGCCAGGTCATAGGCCTTGTTGCGCTCCTCGTCGTTGACCATCGGGATGTGCCAGGCCGGCGCCACGCTGGAATATTGCAGGCGCAGCATGAAATCGGTGTCTTCATCGTCCGGGAAGCGGGCCTGGGCGACCTTCAGCAGCTCCAGCGCCTCCTCCCGCTTGCCCTGGTCGTGCAGGCATTGCGCCAGCGAGGCGTAGGCGTGATGGAATTCCGGATTGAGCTCGATGCACAGGCGGAACTCCGCCTCCGCCTCGGCGATCATGTCGAGGTGATAGTAGAGCTCGCCGAGATTGAAATGGGCGTCGAGGAAGTCCTCCTTGTGCAGCACCGCCTCGCGGAAGCAGATCAACGCCTTGTCGAGCTGGCCGCGGCGCTTCAGGGCAACACCGAGGTTGTTGATGGCGCTGATCAGGCCGGGCGCAGCGTTGAGCGCCTGACGATAGCAGTTCTCGGCGTCCTCGACCCGGTTCAGGCGCAGCAGGGCATTGCCCAGGTTGTTCCACACCGGCCCGTCGCTGTCGTCGAGCTTGACCGCGTTGTGGAAGCTCTCCGCCGCCTCCAGGTCGCGGCCGAGCGCATAGAGCAGCGCCCCGCGCGAGTTGTGGAACACCGCCTCGGCGTCGCTGAGCGCGATCGCCCGCTCGATCTGGCCGAGCACGGCATCGGGCTCGGCGCCCTGCTGATAGGCGATGACCGCCGCCCAATGCAGCGCCACCGGGTTGTCCGGCTCCATGCCCAGCACCTGTTCGCAGCCGGCGCGCGCCTCGTCGAGGCGGCCTTCGGCCAGCGCGCCCAGCGCTTTCTGCAGCATCTCGGTTGCGGTCACGGAATGCCCCAAGTCAGCGGTGAATGCCCGCGATCCTAATGACGGATCGGCGGGATGGCACCCTCAAAAAGGGCGGCGCGGCGGATTCTGTCGAGAAACTGCGTCCGCGCGGGACGCGATCAGGCGAGGATGTTGACGATCGAGCCGCGCTGCGGCGGGCGGCCGGAACTCTGCTCCTGCGTCGGTGCACTTTCGCCGACGGCGGCGGCGGCCTGCTGGGTCTGCGCGGTCTCGGCGGTCGCCTTGGTCAGCAGCGCCACCAGCGACTGGGCCTGCAACTGGGCGGATTTCAGACCGGCGATGCCGGCCTGCTGAGTACGCTGGCCGCTCTGGACCTGCGTGGCGGCGCTGAATGCGGCGATGTCCATTGATCGATGCCCCGGTTACGCTGGTCCAGCCTTCAGGCGACGATGTCGAGCAGCGACTTGGTGAGGTCGTCCTGGGTCTTGAGCACCGCGACATTGGACTTGAAGTCGGCGGCGGCCAGGGACAGCGAAACCACATCCTCCGGGTTCAACGACCCTTCGGCGATGTTCTGCGCCGCCTGCTGCGTCTTTTCTTCGGCCTTCTTCAGGCCCTCGATCGCCACCTGAGCGGCGCTGCCCAAACCGGAGATTTCCACGCGACTGCACTCCCTGCCTGATCTGCCGGAACTCTACCGCCTGAATATTAATGAACTATTGCCCAGACCGGCGCCAGCCGATCCGCCGCACACCCCCATACAAAGGTCGTAGGATCGGCGATTCCGCTTGCCAGTGGGAAAAGTCTTACCTTAGCTAGTGCGATATCGCACTTGCGAGATAGATGGACCCGATCATGCCGCGCCAGATTCCGAGCAATTCAGCCATCCGCCCGCGCCGTTCGGTCCTCTACATGCCCGGCAGCAATGCCCGGGCGCTGGAAAAGGCCGCCACCCTGCCCGCCGACGGCCTGATCCTGGATCTCGAGGATTCGGTGGCGCCGGAGGCCAAGGCGGCCGCCCGCGACCTGGTCGCCCGGGCGGCGGGCGCCGAGCGCGGCAATTTCGGGGCGCGCGAGGTGATCGTGCGGGTGAACGGCCTCGACACGCCGTGGGGCCATGACGACGTGGTGGCAGCAGCCCGGCTGAACGCCGACGCCATCCTGTTCCCGAAGGTGAGCACCGCGGAGGACGTGATGGCGGCGATCCGCGCGCTGGAGGCGGCCGGCGCGCCGGAGACGCTGCCGCTCTGGATCATGGCGGAGACGCCGCGCGGCATCCTGGAAATCGAGCGGGTCGCGGCGGCGCATCCGCGGCTGGAATGCATCGTCGCCGGCACCTCGGACCTGACCCGCGAATTGCGCGCCCGCCACACACCCAACCGCGACGGCGTATTCACCGCCCTGTCGCTGATCGTGCTGGCGGCCCGCACCCACGGCCTCGACGTGCTGGACGGCGTGTTCCTCGACCTGGAGGACGAGGCGGGCTTCGCCTTCGCCTGCGAGCAGGGCCGCAACATGGGATTCGACGGCAAGACGCTGATCCACCCGAAGCAGCTGGCCGCCGCCAACCGCATCTTCGCGCCGACGGAAAAGGAACTGCAGACCGCCGCCAGGGTGGTCGCCGCCTGGACCGAGGCGCGCACCCAGGGCAAGGGCATCTGCGTGGTCGACGGCCGCCTGATCGAGAAGCTCCACGTCGAGGAATTCGAGCGGATGATCGCCCTCGACCAAGCGATCCGCGGCGCCCGGCCTGCCGCCGACGCGGCCTGAGCCAGGTCCATTTCTGCGCCGGGCCTATTTCAGGCCCTTCACCATCTTCTTGATGTCGTCGCAGGCGCTTTTCGGTGCCGCGGGGTCGTTGCAGACCGCATCGATCATCAGCGGCCGCAGCTTCGGGCAGGCGGTCAGGATCTCGGCCTGGTAGCTCGCCGGGTCGCCGAAGGGGAACTTCTCGTAGGGCTTCTGCTCCATCACCGCCTGCTTGAAGGCGGGATCGGCGAGCTTCTCCTCGGTCTTCGCCTTGCAATCGCAATTGGCCTCGATCGACTTCGGATCCTTGCCGATCCAATAGGCCTCGGTTTCGACGCAGGTGTTGAAGAGATAGTTCTGGAAGGGATCGTCGGCGGCGCGAGCGGGCGGCGCGGCCCAGAGCGTAAGGACAGAGAGTGCAAGGATGAGCTGGGACGTCAGGAACTGAAGGCGCATCGGTGGGACTCGTTTCGTCTTGCGTCAGATTGACAGGCGCGCGGCCTTGGCCGCACTCTGCCCGCATCCTTCCCGAAGCCACGATCCAGCACAAATGAAAATCACGTCAATCCGCGCCTATCAGGTCGACCTGCCGCTGCATGAGGGGACCTACAAGTGGTCCGGCGGCAATTCGGTCACCGTGTTCGATTCCACCGTCGTCGAGGTGGAGACCGATGCCGGGGTGACCGGCTATGGCGAGGTCTGCCCGCTGGGCCCGGCCTATCTGCCGGCCTATGCCGCCGGCGTGCGCACGGGCCTGAAGGAGGTCGGGCCGAAGCTGATCGGCCTCGACCCGCGCGATCTCGGCGTGCTGAACCGGCGCATGGACCAGGCCCTGCGCGGCCACCCTTATGTGAAGTCCGGCATCGACGTGGCCTGCTGGGACATCCTGGGCAAGGTTTCCGGCCTGCCCGTCGTCACCCTGCTCGGTGGGCGCTATGGCGAGGATTTCCTGCTCTATCGCGCCATCAGCCAGGAAAGCCCGGCGGAGATGGCCAAGCGCGTGCACCAGTACCGCGCCGAGGGCTACACCAAGTTCCAGCTGAAAGTGGGCGGCGACCCCGATGTCGATATCGAGCGCATCCGCGCCACGTCGAAGGAGCTGAAGCCCGGCGACGTGCTGATCGCCGACGCCAATACCGGCTGGCTGATGCACCAGGCGACCCGCGTGGTCGACGCGGTCAAGGACATCGACGTCTATATCGAGCAGCCCTGCATGTCCTACGAGGAGTGCCGCACCATCCGCGAGCGCACCCAGCGGCCCTTCGTGCTGGACGAGGTGATCGATTCGCTGACCGCCGTCCTGCGCGGCTATGAGGACCGCGCCATGGACGTGATCAACCTGAAGATCTCCAAGGTCGGCGGGTTGACCAAGGCGCGGCAGATCCGCGATCTCTGCGTGGCGCTCGGCATCGCCATGACCATCGAGGATACCTGGGGCGGCGACATCGTCACCGCGGCGATCGCGCATCTGGCCCATTCGACGCCGCCGGAATTCCTGTTCTCGGCGACGGATTTCAATTCCTACGTCACCCGCTCCATCGCCGAGGGCGCGCCGCAACGGGTGATGGGCCGCGCCAGGGCGTCCGACCAGCCCGGCCTCGGCACCAGGCCGCGCATGGACGTGCTGGGCAAGCCGGTGCTCGAAATCGGGTGAGCGATCTCGCCTTTCGCCGTGCCGGGCCGGACGATGCCGCCCTGGTCGCGGCGATCACCGATGCCGCCTATGCCAAATGGGTGCCGGTGATCGGCCGCAAGCCGAAGCCGATGACGGCGGACTACACCGTCGCCATCCGCGAGCACCTGATCGAGCTTGCCTCTCTGAACGAC
Source organism: Dongiaceae bacterium (assembly GCA_044226685.1). GTDB lineage: Bacteria > Pseudomonadota > Alphaproteobacteria > Dongiales > Dongiaceae > Dongia_A. The sequence goes on along the minus strand of JBGAGP010000067.1, from coordinate 2,864 downwards.
GTCGCCGTGGGGTTGATCGAGATAATCCCGGCCGCGGATCATCTGCTGCTGGAGAACATCGCCGTCGACCCGGCGGCGCACGGCCAGGGCATCGGCCGCCGCCTGATGCAGCGGGTCGAGCAGCACGCGATCGAGAGGGGCCTGCCGACGGTGCGGCTCTACACCAACAAGGCCTTCGCCACGAATCTCGGTTTCTACCAGCGCCTCGGCTACGCGATCGAGCGCGAGGAACCCTACAAGGAAGGCTTCACGGTCTATTTCGCCAAGGCGGTCGGCAGGGCCTAGCCGACTTTGCGCCGCTTCCAGGCGCCGGTGCCGCGCGTGAAGACGCGGTCGGTCGGCAGCACCGCGTCCGGGGCGATCTCCGGCACGGCACGCACGCGCGCATAAAGCGGGCGCAGATCCTGCTGCAGCGCCCGGAACAGGTCGCCGAAGCTCTCCAGCACGAAATAGGTCTGCTGGAAATCGTCGATGCGATAGGCGGTGCGCATGACGCGCTCCAGGTCGAAGCCGATGCGGTTGGGGCTTGCATCGTCGACGCTGAAGGCGGTCTCGGCGAAAGAGGAGAGCATCCCGGCGCCATAGGCCTTGATGCCATCCGGTTCGCGGATCAGGCCGAACTCCACCGTGTACCAGTAGAGCCGCGCCAGGATGGCGGTGGCCCCCAGGCGCTCGGCCTCCGCGCCCTTCTCGCCATAGAGCTGCAGGAAGTCGGCGAAGACCGGGTCGAACAGCAGCGGCACATGGCCGAAGAAATCATGGAAGATGTCGGGCTCGACCAGGTAGTCGATCTCTTCAGGCTTGCGCAGCCAGACCGTCACCGGGAATTGCCGCCGCGCCAGATGGGCGAAGAAGGCCGCGTCGGGAATGAAGCCCGGCACGGCGACCAACCGCCAGCCGGTGGCGCGCAGCAGCTTCTCCGACACCCGCTCCAGATCGGGGATGGCGGCGCCGAAATCGAGCTCCGCCAGCGCGTCCTTCACCGGCTGCGCCGCGTAGCGCGGCATCAGCGCGATCTGGCGCTGGTAGAGCCGGCGCCACAGCGCATGATCGGCCATCGTGTAGCCGGCGTAGTCCTGCGTCGTGGTGAAATCCGCGGCGGCCTGCGAATAGTCGCCGCGCAAGGCGTGATCGGTGGTGGCAACGGTAAACATGGCCGACCTCCTTTCGGTTACGCCGCGCTGTCCTTCAGGACGCCGCGCTTCACCTGGTCGCGCTCGATCGATTCGAAGAGCGCGCGGAAATTGCCTTCGCCGAAGCCCTCGTCGCCCTTGCGCTGGATGATCTCGAAGAAGATCGGGCCGACCATGGTCTGGGTGAAGACCTGCAGCAGCAGCCCGCCATTCGGCGAGCCGTCGAGCAGCAGGCCCAGTTCCTGCAGCTTCGCCACGTCCTCGCCATGGCCGGGCAGGCGGCTTTCCAGCATCTCGTAGTAAGCAGCCGGCGGCGGGGCCATCAGTTCGACCTTGTTGGCGCGCAGGCGCCGCGCGGTCTCGTAGATGTCGTTGGTGGCGAGCGCGATGTGCTGGATGCCCTCGCCGTTGTATTCGCGCAGGTATTCCTCGATCTGCGACTTGTCGTCGGCGGATTCGTTGATCGGGATGCGGATCTTGCCGTCGGGCGAGGTCATGGCGCGGGACTTCAGCCCGGTCAGCTTGCCCTCGATGTCGAAATAGCGGATCTCGCGGAAATTGAAGAGGCGCTCGTAGAACTCCGCCCAATGGTCCATGCGGCCGCGATAGACGTTGTTGGTCAGGTGGTCGATCTCGGTGAGGCCGAATCCGACGGGGTGCTGGTCGACGCCCGCAATCGGCTTGAAGTCGATGTTGTAGATCGAGCCGGCCTCGTCGTAGCGGTCGACGAAGAAGATGCGGCTGCCGCCGATCGCCTCGATGCCGGGCAGCATCACTTCCATCGGACCCGGCTCGTTGACCAGCGCCTTGGCGCCGAGTTCCCGGGCGCGCGCCATCGCCTTCGGCGCGTCGTCGACCCGGATGGCCATGGCGCAGGCGCTGGGGCCGTGCGCGTCGCTGAAGTCCTTCGGGAAGCCCTTGCCTTCGCCGTTGACGATGAAGTTGATCCCGCCCTGGCGGTAGAGCGTCACGTTCTTCGAGCGGTGCATGGCGATGGCCGTGAAGCCCAGGGCTCGCATCACGCCGTCGAGGGCCGCGAAATCCGGGCCGGTGAACTCGACGAATTCGAAGCCGCGCGTGCCCATCGGGTTGACGTTGCGGAGATCGCTAACCTGGGGTTCTGCGTTCATCGACCGGCTCCCAAAAGCGCTTGAAATTGCTGCACAAATAATAGTGCATTTGGCTTGCGCGTTCCGTGAGAACTGAGGCAGGATGCCGCATATCTTTGCATGAAATCGTCATAGGCTACGGATTTGATGCATGAATGATGCATTGGGACTGGATCAGTTCGACCTCAAGCTGCTGGACGCCCTGCAGCGCGACGGGCGGCTGACCAATGCCGAATTGGGGGAAATCGTCCATCTCTCCGCCTCCCAGGTCTCGCGTCGGGTGCAGCGGCTGATCGAGAGCGGCTATATCGCCCGCTTCCAGGCGGTGCTGAACCGGCAGAAACTCGGCCTGGGGCTCACCGCCTATTGCCTGGTGACCCTGAAGATCCATGGCGGCGACAGCATGCTGGCCTTCCATGAGCGGGTCCGGGCGCTGCCCGAGGTCCTGGAATGCCAGTCCCTCACCGGGGAGGCCGACTACCTGCTGAAGGTCGCCGTGACCGATTTGAAACGCTTCGCCGATTTCATGTCGGAGCACCTGATGAAGGCCCCGGAAGTGGCCAACATCCGCTCCTCCATCGTCCTGGAAAGCATAAAAGAATCAAATGCTTATCCGATTTCG